>NZ_JBFBIK010000037.1:0-63638 GCF_040685555.1 Sphaerisporangium sp. NPDC088356 | reverse complement strand
CGCCGGAACCACCTGGGACAGCTACTCCCGCACCCCCGGCACCACCTGGGACTAAGAAATGGCACCACCTGGGACTAAGAAATCAAACCATCCAGCCCAGTTCGAGAATCCCTATTGAAAGCCCACCTATCACTCCTCTTGAAACCGCTGATCTAGCTCCGCTTGACAGCAAATGAGCAAGTAAGTCGAAACAGACCAGCCCGCGCCGGCTAAGACCATCGTGATCCAGATCTGAACCGATGGCATCGGCGGACATCAAAGGGCCGGACATCGTCAGGGCAACGCCGGGACATTCCTCGCCAGGCCCGACCAGCCAGATCATCCCCGCCGCGTCACTCCTCTGTGACGCCCGGCCTCCTGCCGTCACTAACGGGCGGCGTCGCCGCTCAGGGCGGCCAGCACCCGGTGTGCGGTGTCGGCGCTGGACTGGGGGTTCTGACCGCTGATGAGGTTGCCGTCGACGACGACCTTGCCGGCAATGACGTGTCAGGCGGCGAGGTTCTCGGAGTACTGCCGCGCGGGGGTCCGTCGGGCGCGCCGGGAGGCGAGTCCGGTGGCGGCCAGGAGTACGGCCAGCCCGGCGAGGGTCAGGGCCGCACCTGCCCAGATGGGCGCGGTGTATCCCAGCCCGGCGGCGAGGGTCAGGCCGCCGAGCCACGCGCCGAGGGCGTTGCCGACGTTGAACGCGGCGATGTTGGCCCCCGAGGCGAGGGTCGGCGCCCGGTCCGCGTAGTGCATGATCCGCATCTGCAGGCCCGGCACGGTGGCGAACCCGAAGGCGCCCATCAGGACCAGGGAGATCGTCGTCATCACCTGGTTGTGCGCGGTGAGCGCGAAGACGCTGAGCACGATGGTGAGCGTGACCAGGAGGGTGATCAGAGTCCGGGGCACGGACCGGTCGGCCGCCTTGCCGCCGGCGAAGTTTCCGACGAACAGGCCGGCGCCGAAGAGGACCAGCAGCCATGGCACCGACGAGGAGGCGAATCCGCTCACCTGCGTCAGGGTGTAGGCGATGTAGGTGAAAGCGCCGAACATGCCGCCGAAGCCGAGGATCGTGACGGCCAGCGACAACCAGACCTGCGGGTGGGTGAAGGCGGCCAGCTCGCCGCGCAGCCCGGCGTCCCGCGTGCCCGACGGGCTGCCGCCGGAGACCAGGGCCGCGACGCCGATCAGGGCGATGACACCGATGACGGTGATGGCCCAGAAGGTGGAGCGCCAGCCCAGCTGCTGGCCCAGCAGGGTGCCGAACGGCACGCCGAGGACGTTGGCGGTGGTGACGCCGGCGAACATCATGGCGATCGCGCCGGCCCGCTTGGCCGGGGCCACCATGTCGGCGGCGACCACGGAGCCGATGCCGAAGAACGCGCCATGGCAAAGGGCGGCGACGACACGGCCGAGCATCATCACCGCGTAGCTGGGGGCGATCGCGGACAGCAGGTTGCCGGTGATGAAGAGCACCATGAGCCCGAGCAGCACGTGCTTGCGGTTGAACCTCGTCGCGGCGGCCGTGAGGCCGATGGCGCCGACGGCGACGCTCAGCGCGTAGCCGGAGATGAGCCAGCCCGCGGCGGCCTCCGTGACACCGAAGTCCTGGGCGACCTCGGGTAACAGGCCCGCGATGATGAACTCGGTGAGTCCGATGCCGAAACCCCCGATGGCGAGGGCGAGCAAGCCGAGAGGCATCCGTCGTTCCTTCCGATGATTAAGCGCGCGTCTGCAACTAACCGCGTGAGCAACAATATACTTGCACACGCGCTTAATCGCCACAGGCGTGTAAGCTGCGATCAGAAGGTGAACGGCCGTCCCAAGGGGAGGGCCCAGGGCCCTCAGGAGGCCGGCATGGGAATCGGGGACGACGCAGTGGAGGTCCGCGCCCAGGGCTGGCGCACGCTGGCGGCGCTCCACGGCCTGATCGAGGCCGCGCTCGAGCGTGAGCTGCAGTCCGAGTACGTCCTGTCGGTCGTGGAGTACACGGTGCTGGACGCGCTGTCGCGGCAGGACGGCTGGCACATGCGCATGCAGCAGCTCGCCCGGGCCGCGGCGCTTTCCAGCAGTGCCACCACGCGGCTGGTGAACCGCCTCGAAGACCGCGGCCTGCTCACCCGCATCCTGTGCCAGGACGACCGGCGCGGCATCTACACCGAGCTCACCGGCCAGGGGTGGGAGCTGCTGAGCAGGGCCCGGCCGGCCCATGACGCGGTCCTGGCCAGAGCGCTGGCCGAGGCGGAGCAGACCCCCGAGCTCGCTCCTCTGGTGGACGCGCTGCACCGCCTGCCGGCCGAGTCGAGATCAGCGCACTAGCTTCAGGTTCATGGTGGTGACCTGCGCGGCATGACCTCGCGAAGGAACCTCACCAGGTCGTCGGGGTCCAGCCCGAGAAGGCCGGCGCGGTGGGCGGCCATCAGCAGCAGGTGGGCGACCAGCTCGGTACGGCGTTCGTGGTCGCCGAACCATTCCCACAACCGGTCGAAGCCGAGGTCGGTCAGCTCGGTGCCGAGGCCGTACCGGTCCCTGACCTCGGACACCACTCCCGCGATGGCGTCCAGCGGTGAGGGCCCCGGACGCAGGCACAGCAGCCCGGGATGGTGGACGTCCGGAGACCACCGGCACCCCGAAGGCGGATCGGCCTTGACCTGAGCGTAGACGTCCAGATCGTCCCTGTCGGCCCCGCAGGCGGTGAACTGCAGCAGGAAGGCGTACACCGGCTGCCCTCCGGCGTCGGCCAGGACGGGCGGGGAGACGTCGAGCACGTTGATGACCCGCTGCTCCGCGATCAGCTCCTGGAGCTGCCAGGCCGCCATGCGCGGGTCGTCCACCGTGACGGTGCCGATGCCGGGAAGCGAGGCCTGCCAGAGGCCGTCTTCCACCTCGGCGATCGTGGCGACCGGTCTGTGCTCGTCCATCCGCCCCCTTCCCGCACACGGATCCGAGACCGTACAGACCTGAGACCGTACAGATCCGAGGTCGTAAGGACCTGAGACCGTACGGATCCGAGACCGTACGGATCCGAGACCGTACGGATCCGAGACCGTATGGATCCGAGACTAGGCGGCTACCGCCCCGCCGGTCCTGGATACGCGGCGCGTGCCGTACGGATGCCGTGCCCAGGTCACCGCATTTCGCCGCGGACCTCCCGGCGGAGCGCCTCGAAGTCGACGCCCGCGTCGGCGATGACGCGTGCGGCCAGTCCCTCGCCCTCCCGGAGCAGGCCGAGGAGGATGTGGCCGTTGCCGATGTAGTCGTGCTTGAGGACGATGGCCTCGCGCAGCGAGAGCTCCAGCACCTTCTTGGCGCGGCCGGAGAAGGGGAGGTGGCCGCCGAGGCGCCACGGGCGCCCGCGGCGCGGCCGGGGCTCGCGGTCGAGGGCACCAGGCCCGAAGGCGGCCTCGACCTTCTCCCGTATCGCGTCGAGATCGATGCCTATCGACTCCAGCGCGCCGGCGTCGAGATCGTCGGACGGCGCCGCCGCCAGCAGCCGTGCCACGGCGTCACCCATCTGGTCGTGGTCGAGCCCGTGCCGTGCCAGGACCCGCGCGGCCACCGTGTCGGGCTGCCGGAGAAGGGCGAGCAGCATGTGCTCGGTGCCTATGTGGCCGTGGTTGAACAGCCGGGCCTCGTCCTGGGCGAGCACGACCGTCTGGCGCGCGTCCTCGTGAAACCGCTCGAACATCCCTACTTCTCCCGCCTCAGTAGGCCTCGGCCGCCTGCGTACTTCTTGTGGACCGCCTGCCTGCTCACGCCGAGCAGAACCGCGATCTCCTGCCAGGACCAGCCCTGCTCGCGGGCGTTGTCCACCTGTAGTGCCTCCAGCCGCTCGACCAGCGTCCGCAGTGCCCGTACGGCCCGGAGGCCGACGGCCGGATCGCGGCTGCCGGCGTCGGAGGCCAGCTGTGCCGTGTTGCTCATGGGTGTCAATATAAATTGACACCCATGAGCTGTCAACCATAGTTGACGCGCGAGCGCGGACGATCTACGCGACCCGCGTTCCAGGCCGGATGTTTTCGCTGGTACGGCCGCAGGTGACCGAAAAAATGGTTTGCCCGGCCACCCTCGGGTTTGCCAGTCTTGAGAGGCTATGCGCTCCCTGCCTCATGCCGATCCCGGCATTCCCGATGCCCGCAGCCCGCTCCGGTACCTGTGGTGGGTGGCCCGTGGGCAGGCGAGCCCGCTGATCGTCGGCATCGGCTACGCCGTCCTGTGGTGGCTGGCGCAGGCGCTCGTGCCCTCGGCACTGGGCAAGGCCGTCGACAGCCTCACCACGCGCGACGCCGAGGCGCTTGTCCGCTGGTCGGCGGTCCTGCTGGGGCTCGGCGTCCTGAGCGCCTTCGGCGGCGTGATGCGCCACCGGCTGGCGGTCTTCAACTGGCTGAGCGCCGCCTACCGCACCGTGCAGGTCACCGCGCGGCAGGCCACCCGGCTCGGCGCGACGCTGCCGAAGCTGCTGTCGACCGGCGAGGTGATCAGCGTCGGCAACTCCGACATCGCCCACATCGGCAACGCCATGGACATCCTGCTGCGCGCCGTCGGCTCGGTCGTCGCCATCATCATGGTGACGGCGATCCTGATCACGACCTCGCCTACGCTCGGCCTGATCGTGCTGCTCGGCCTGCCGCTGATGGTGCTGGCCGTCGGCCCGCTGCTCAGGCCGCTGCACCGCCGGCAGCACGAGCAGCGCGACCTCCAGGGCGACCTCGCCACCCGGGCCTCCGACATCGTCGCCGGCCTGCGGGTGCTGCGCGGCATCGGCGGCGAGCAGGTCTTCGCCGACCGTTACCGCGAGGAGTCCCAGCGGGTGAGGGGCGCCGGGGTCCGGGTGGCGTCGGTGGACGCCGCTCTGGAGGGCGCCCAGCTCCTGCTGCCCGGCATGCTGATCGCCTTCGTCACCTGGCGGGGCGCGCACTACGCGATGGACGGCACGATCACGGTCGGCCAGCTCGTCGCCTTCTACGGGTACGCGCTGTTCCTGGTGGGCCCGCTGCGCACGCTGACCGAGGCGGCCGACAAGCTCACCAAGGGGCACGTGGCGGCCCGCAGGGTCATCCGCATCCTGTCGCTGGACCCCGAGGTCCAGGGCACGGGCACGGCCGTGACCGCCGGGGGCGACCTGGTGGACGCCACGTCCGGCGTCACCGTGCGGCAGGGACGGTTCACCGCCCTGGCCGGCACGGTGCCCGAGGATGCCATCGCCGTCGCCGACCGGCTCGGCCACTACGTGGCGGCCGGGGCCACCTTCGGCGGCGTGCCGCTGGCCGACCTGCCGCTGGCCGAGGTCAGGCGCCGCATCCTGGTGGCCGACAACGGCGCCAGGCTGTTCAGCGGGCGCCTGCGCGACCAGCTCGACATCACCGGCTCCGCCTCGGAGGACGACCTGCGGCGCGCCCTGCGCACCGCCTGCGCCGAGGACGTCGTCGAGGCGCTCCCCGGAGGCATGGATTCACACGTGGCCGAGTCCGGCAGGGAGTTCTCCGGCGGCCAGCAGCAGCGCCTGCGGCTCGTACGCGCGCTGCTCGCCGACCCCGAGGTGCTCGTCCTGGTGGAGCCGACCAGCGCGGTCGACGCCCACACCGAGGCGCGCATCGCCGAGCGACTGGGAGAGGCCCGCCGCGGGCGCACGACGCTGGTCTGCACCACGAGCCCGCTCGTGCTCGACCGGGCGGACACCGTGATCTTCATGCGGGACGGGCAGGTGCGCGCGGAGGGTTCCCACCGCTCCCTGCTCGCCACCGTCCCCGACTACACCGCGACCGTGACCCGAGGGGAGGTCTGATCGTGAGCGTGCGCCAGGCCACTGAGAACGAACTGACGGAAGGCCCGGCAGGTGAAGTCCGAGCCGCCGAGGGCCGCAGGAGTGAAGGCCGTACGGATGAGAGCCGTGCGGACGACGGCGAGGCCGGTGAACGCCTCGCGGGCGGCGACGGCAGGCCGGTCGCGAGCGGCGACCAGCGGCGCATCCTGCCCGTCGCCGACCAGGCGCAGGTGCGGGCGTACGCCCGGCGGCTGACGCTGAAGTACCCCCGCCGGCTGGTGGCGGCCCTGAGCCTGCACGGCCTCGCCGCCGTCGCGGGCCTCACCGGGCCGCGCCTGCTCGGCGAGCTGGTCGAGGGCGTGCGCGACGGCACGGGCATCAGCGTCGACCTCGTCGCGCTGACGATCGCCGGCTTCGTCGTCGTGCAGGCGGTGCTGATCAGGTACGCCGTCTACGTCTCCGCCAAGCTCGGCGAGAAGGTCCTCGCCGAGCTGCGGGAGGAGTTCGTCGACCGCGTGCTCGCCCTGCCCCTGTCGACCGTCGAGCGCGCGGGCTCGGGCGACCTGGTCACCCGCACCTCGCGGGACGTCGACGCGCTGTCGCGCACAGTGCGGCACGCCGTGCCGGAGACCCTGATCGCCGTGGTCGCGGGCGCGTTCGTGCTGGGCGCGCTCGCCCTGGTGGGGCCCCTGCTCGTACTGCCGTCGCTCATCGCGGTGCCCCTGCTGTGGTTCTCCACCCGGTGGTACCTCAAGCGGGCCAGGGACGGCTACCTGCGCGAGAACGCCGCGTACGCGGACATGACCGAGGGCCTCACCGAGACCGTGGAGGGCGCGAGGACCGTCGAGGCGTTCGGCCTGCAGCGCCGCAGGCACGAGCGCACCGACGGCGACATCGCGCGGTCGTGGGCGGCCGAGCGCTACACGCTGGGCCTGCGCATGGTGTGGTTCCCCTCGGTGGAGTTCGGCTACGTGATCCCCGTCGTGGCGACGCTGCTGATCGGCGGCATCTTCTACCTGAACGGATGGGTGTCGCTGGCCCAGGTGACCGCGGCCACGCTGTACGTGCAGCAGCTCATCGACCCGCTCGACCGCCTGCTGTCGTGGGTCGACGAGCTCCAGGTCGGCGGGGCGTCCATGGCCAGGCTGCTCGGCGTGGCCAACGTTCCCGACGACCGCGACGCGGGCGCCGAGCGGCCCCTCGGCGAGACGATGGTCGCCGACGACGTGCGCTACTCCTACCGCGAGGGCCACGACGTGCTGCACGGCGTCTCGCTGGAGGTCGCGCCGGGAGAGCGGCTCGCGATGGTCGGCCCCTCGGGGGCCGGAAAGCCGACGCTGGGCCGCCTGCTCGCGGGCATCCACGGCCCGCGCACCGGCGCGGTGACGGTCGGCGGCGTCCCGCTGGTCGACCTGCCCCTGGACGAGCTGCGCGGTCACGTCGCGCTGGTCACCCAGGAACACCACGTGTTCCGGGGCACCGTGCGCGACAACGTGCTCATCGCGCGGCCGCAGGCCGATGACGCCGCCGTCAGGGAGGCGCTGGAGGCCGTCGACGCGTGGGAGTGGGTCGAGGCGCTGCCGGACGGGCTCGGCACGGTCGTGGGCTCGGGCGGCCTGGCGGTCTCACCCGCGCAGGCCCAGCAGGTCGCGCTCGCCCGGCTGGTGCTCGCGGACCCGCACACGCTGGTGCTGGACGAGGCGACCTCGCTGATCGACCCGCGCGCCGCGCGGCATCTGGAGCGGTCGCTGGCGGCCGTGCTCGACGGGCGGACCGTCATCGCCATCGCGCACCGGCTGTACACCGCGCACGACGCCGACCGGGTCGCGGTCATCGAAGACGGCCGCATCAGCGAGCTAGGGTCGCACGACGAGCTGGTCGCCGCGGGAGGCGCCTACGCCGCGCTGTGGGACAGCTGGCACGGCATCTCCCGCTGACGGCCCGGCTCGGGGTGGTCCTCAGGCGTCCAGGGAACGCCTGAGGAACTCCACCTGGAGAAGCAGAAGGTTCTCCGCGACGACCTCCTGCGGGGTCATGTGGGTCACCCCCGACAGCGGCAGCACGCTGTGGGGACGGCCGGCGGCCACGAGGGACGACGACAGGCGGAGCGTGTGGGCCGCCACCACGTTGTCGTCGGCGAGCCCGTGGATGAGCAGCAGCGCCCGCTCCAGCTTCTCGGCGTCGGCCATGAGCGAGGACCGGTCGTACACGTCGGGAAGCTCGCCGGGGTGGCCGAGGTAGCGCTCGGTGTAGGCGGTGTCGTAGAGCCGCCAGTCGGTGACCGGGGCCCCGGCGATGGCCGCGTGGAAGACGTCGGGCCTGCGCAGGACGGCCAGCGCCGCGAGGAAGCCGCCGAACGACCAGCCCTTGATGGCCACCCGCGAGAGGTCGAGGTCGTCGGGGTAGAGCTGGGCGGCGCCCTTCAGGGCGTCCACCTGGTCTTCGAGCGCGGGGGTCGCCAGGTCGTGCAGCACCTCGCGCTCGAAGGCGGGGCCCCGGCCAGGAGTGCCCCGGCCGTCGGCCACGATCACCGCGAAGCCCTGGTCGGCGAACCACTGGGATTCGAGGAAGCCCCGGCCGGAGGCCATCACCCGCTGGGCATGGGGCCCGCCGTAGGGATCCATGAGGACGGGGAGGCGCCTGGAACCGGGCACGTGCCCGCTCGGCAGCAGCACGGCCGTGGCCAGCTCACGCTCGCCCGTGCGGACAAGCGAGACGCGGGGCTCCAGCTTCGGACGCTCGGCGAGCGAGGCGATGTGCAGGCGCTTCTGGCCGTTCTCGACCCGCACGGTGGTGCCGGGGCTGTCGAGGGTCTGGCTGACGACGAGCAGGGTGTCGCCGGACAGGCGGCCGCTGTGCACGCCCGGCTCGCTGGTGACCGGGGAGATGACCCCGCCTGACCAGGTCCACAGGTGGATCTCGGTGGGCTCGGCGCTCGCGCGGAACAGGACGGTGTCGCCCGAGACGCCGAGCACGTCGCGGACCTGAAGGGTCGGCGGGGTGACCGGGGCGTCACCGATGATCAGGCGCCGGCCGCCGTCGGCGTCGGCCACCCACACCAGCGTGCCGTCGGAAAGGCGCGAGGGGACCCCGGCGACGACGTCGATCCACGCGTCGTCGGTGTCCTCGCGCACGAGCTCGGTCGCGCCGGTCGACGGGTCGACCGTGAGGACGCGGACGGCCTTCTGGTCGCGGGGCATCGTGACGATCGACGGGCCGTGATGGTCCCAGGCGGCCGTCACCAGGTATTCGTCGTCGAACGGGACCGCGGTGCGGATGCCGTCGAGCCCCAGGACGAGCAGCTCAACGGTGGCGTTGGCCGTGCCTGCCGCGGGATAGCGCACCGGCACGGGCGTGCGGGAGGGGTTGGCCGGGTCGGCGATGTGCCAGGTCTGGACGGGCGACTCGTCGGCCCGCTCGGCGAGCAGCGCCGTGCCGTCCGGTGACCACCAGTAGCCGCGCATGCGGTCGAGCTCCTCGGCCGCGATGAACTCCGCCAGGCCGTACGTCACGCCGGCCGCCTCAGGGGTCGCCAGCGCGCGGTCGTCGCCCGTGGCGACCTCCTGGACGCGGAGGGCGCCGCCCGTGACGTACGCCACGCGGGCGCCGTCGGGGGACAGGCGGGGGTCGATCACCGGGCCGGGGGTGTCGAGCCGCCGCACGGCGCCCGACCTCAGGTCGGCCAGGTAAAGCCCGCCGGACAGCGCGAAGACCGCGGAGGTCAGCGCGGAGTCGGCGCCGAAGGCGACCACGCCGCCGGCCTGCTCCCTGGCCCGCTCGCGACGGGCCTTCTCCTCCGCGGGCAGATCTTCGTCGGCCGCGCCGAGGTCGGCGGGGTCGACCACCAGGCGCTCGGCGCCCGAGGCCAGGTCGAGCTCCCACAGGCAGGTCACGGGATCGGTGCCGGACCGGCTGCGCAAGAAGACGACGCGGTCGCCGCCGGGGGCGATCACGAAGCCGCGGGGCACCCCGAGGGTGAAGCGGCGGGTCCTGGCGTAAAGGCGCGGGAAGCTCTCACTCATGTCGTTCATATTGCCAGGCCAACACACAGGGAGATGCTTCCTGTCGGTGGCTGGGGATAGCCTCGACCGCATGACTGAACGCCGTTTGCTGCTGGTGCACGCCCATCCCGACGACGAGACGAGCGGCACGGGGGCCACGATGGCCAAATACGCCGCGGAGGGCGCCCACGTCACGCTCGTCACCTGCACCCTCGGCGAGGAGGGCGAGATCGTGGTGCCCGACCTGGCCCATCTCGCCGCCGACCAGGAGGACGGGCTCGGCGGGCACCGCATCGGCGAGCTTGAGGCGGCCTGCAAGGCCCTTGGCGTCGATGACCACCGCTTCCTCGGCGGGCCCGGCCGCTGGCGCGACTCCGGCATGATGGGCGTCGCCACCAACGACAACCCCCGATGCTTCTGGCGGGCCGATCTCGACGAGGCCGCCGGCGAGCTGGTCGAGATCATTCGCGAGGTCAGGCCCCAGGTGCTGGTCACCTACGACGCGAACGGCTTCTACGGCCACCCCGACCACATCCAGGCGCACCGGGTCGCCTGGCGGGCCTTCGAGCTGGCCGCCGATCCCTCCTTCGGCGAGGGCGAGCCCTGGCAGATCGCCAAGTTCTACTTCACGACCATGCCGAAGTCGGGGATGCGGCGGGTCGCCGAGGCGATGCGCGACACCGACTTCGACTTCTTCACCGAGGAGACGCTCGACGACCTGCCGTTCGGCTCCGCCGACGAGGAGATCACCGCCGAGATCGACGCGCGGTCGTACGCCGCCGCCAAGTTCGACGCCATGCGGGCCCACCGCTCGCAGATCGACCTCGGCGCGCCCTGGTTCGTGATCTCCAGCAGCATGGGCCAGGATTTGCTCGGCATCGAGCACTTCATCCTCAAGGCCGGTGCGCGCGGGCCCGCCGGTAAGGGCCTGCCCCAGGAGGCCGGCGGTCTCGGCGAGCCCTACATCCGCGAAGACGATCTCTTCGCGGGCATCGGCTAGCCTTTCAACCATGGAGGAAGAGCAGGTCGAGAGCGATACCGCGACGCGGCGGGGGTCCCACGCCGTGATCACGGGCGCGGCATACGGCATGCTCTTCGTGCTCGGCGTCGTCTTCGGCGTCGTGGCCGGGCTGGAGCATTCCTGGGACGTGGGCGGCGCGGTCCCGCCCATTCCGATCATCCTGTCCATCGTGCTGTTCGCCCTGCTGTACGGCGCGGGCCGGCTCATGGACAGCAAGCTGGGCGCGTTCGTCCCCGGCATGGGGTGGATGCTGGCCGCGCTGCTGTTCTCGGCCAAGAGGCCCGAGGGCGATCTGGTCATCGCCGCCAACGTCCCCGGCTACTGGTATCTCGGCTGTGGGGCGCTGGCCCTGGTGGTCGCTGTCCTGCTGGTTCCTTCGTCCGGTTCGTGGCTGATGCACCAGGGTTCGTATGGCAAGGGGCGCCGAATGAATATTTCGGATGGAATGTCCGCATAAGCTGGCCAGCGTGCATCAGGGATCTGTCGAAAGCCAGGTAGATCAGGCGGTCTTCCGCAAGGTGACAGGCCGCTTCGCCACCGGCGTCGCCATCGTGACCACGCTCGCCGACGGCATCGACCACGCGATGACGGTCAACTCCTTCGCCTCGGTCTCCCTTGATCCTCTCCTCGTTCTGGTCTGCGTGGAGAAGATCGCCAGGTTCCACGACGCCGTGCTCGATGCCGGGGTGTGGGGGGTCTCGGTCCTCGGCGAGGACGGCGAGGAGGCCTCCCGGGCCTTCGCCACGCGCGGCCGTACGCTCGAAGGACAGCTCGACCGCTGGTCGCACCGCCGGGGCGGGCTGGGGCTCGCGCTCTTCGACACCGCCATCGCGACGCTGGAGTGCCGTACGACCGTCGTGCACGACGGGGGCGACCATTCGATCATCGTCGGGAGCGTGGTGTCGGCGGACACCCCGAGGGACGCCCCTCCGCTGATCTACTACGAGGGCCGCTACCGCCACCTGCGCCCGCTGGGCCGATAGGAGTCGACGGGCCGCCCTACCGGCCACCGGGGCCCTGGGTCACAATCGAGACATGCGCGGACGGCACCGGGCAAGGCAGGTGCTCAACTACGTCAACCTCTCGACGCCGCTGGGACTGCTCATCGCGGTGATCGGGCGGGCCACGGTGCGGCGCGGCGAGCACGGCCTGCTGTACGCCCATGGATACCGCATCCCATTCCCGGTCGCCGGCGCCTTCACGGTCGGCAACGTGGTCCTGACGGCCCAGCGAGAGGGCTACCTGACCGGCGCCCTGCTGAGGCACGAGGCCCGGCACGCCACCCAGTACGCCTTCTGCGTCGGCCTGCCCCTGCTGCCGCTGTATGTCCTCGCCCTGCTGGTATCGGTGGCCGTCTGCGGCCATCCCGCCTCCTGGAACGTCTTCGAACGCATGGCCGACCTGGACGAGGGGGGCTACCCGCGGCATCCCTCCCGATGGAGGAGGCGCACCCTGGAGGGGAAGACCCAGGGTGAATGCCATCCAATCCACATTACGGAGGACATGACGGATACCTCGTACGACTGAGGCATGTTTTTCGCTCACGGGGGATCATCAGAGCAGAGTGGTGATTGATCCCCGTGGAACAGCCCGCCTCCCACTCGGCGACGAACAGGAGGGTCGCATGTCGCAAACCGTCAGCCCTGAGATCTCCCCGGTCACGCCGCGACGTGAGCGGACCTTTCCCACCGACTTCAAGGACCGCCTGACCTGCCCGCTTCCCGACTTCCGCGAGGTCATGAGCGTCGCATGGCACGGAGGGTTCCGTCCCGACATCGGGGACGCCGACCAGATCCCGGTCCTGCGGGCCGGTCTGTCCCCCGTCACCGCGACGGACGCCGCGATCACGTGGGTGGGCCACGCGACGTACGTGCTGCGCATCGGGGGCCTGACGGTGCTGACGGACCCCGTCTGGTCGCGCAAGATCCCCGGCGTGCGGCAGCGGCTGACACCGCCCGGCGTGGCCTGGAGCGACCTGCCGCCGGTGGACGCCGTCGTGATCAGCCACAACCACTACGACCATCTCGACGCGCCGACGATGCGCCGCCTGCCGAGGCACACTCCGGTCTTCGTCCCCGCCAACCTGGCGAGCTGGTTCACCAAGAAGGGGTTCACGAACGTCACGGAGCTCGACTGGTGGGAGAGCGCTAAGATCGGCGAGGTGAGCTTCGACTTCGTGCCCGCCCACCACTGGAGCCGCAGGTCGCTCTTCGACACCTGCAAGTCGCTGTGGGGCGGCTGGGTGCTGACCTCACCCGACCAGCGGATCTACTTCGCCGGTGACACCGCCTACGGCGACCGTTTCAAGCTCATCGGGGATCGCTACCCCGGCATCGACCTGGCGCTGATGCCGGTGGGCGCGTACGAGCCACGCTGGTTCATGCACGTCTCCCACGTGGATCCCGCCGAGGCCGTGCGGGCGTGCGCCGATGTCGGCGCGCGGCGGATGGCGACCATGCACTGGGGGACGTTCGTGCTCTCGGGTGAGCCGCTGATGGCCCCCGTGCAGGAGACCCGCGCGGCCTGGATCGCCTCCGGCCGCGACCGCGAGGACCTCTGGGATCTCGCCGTGGGCGAGACCCGTACGCTCACCGGCTGAGCCGGCGGAGTCCGCTGGACGAGGGTGGGTAGTCCCCACGGGGATGAGCCACGGCGGTGGTCCGGGTCAGGACCAGGTCTGTCCCTGCGGGGTGTCGGTGACCTTGACGCCCAGCGCGGCCAGCTCGTCGCGGAGGCGGTCGGAGGCCTGCCAGTCCTTGGTCTCACGGGCCTTCGCCCGGGACTCCAGCAGCTCGGCCGCGCCGGGCGGGAGCACCGCGACGACGGGAGGCTTGCCGATGTCGACCGCGAGGTCCAGCCCCAGCACCTGGTCGAGGTGCAGGAACGTTTCGAGGCGGGAGCCGGGGGCCACCGTCTCGTCGCGCTCCAGCTCGCGCACGACGCGCAGGGCGGCGGGGGTGTCGAGATCGTCGTCGAACGCCGCCCGGGCGCGGTCGGCGTACTCGGCGGCGATCGGCCTGCTGGGGGACTCGGCCCACTCGGCGACGCGTTGCCGCCACCGGCGCAGGGTGCGGTCGGCCGCGTGGAGGGTGTCCCAGGTGAGGTTCATCTGCTGGCGGTAGCGGTGTTCGAGGAGCGCCAGCCGCACGGCGAGGGGATCGAGGCCGGCGGCCACGACGTCGGACAGGAGCACGACGTTGCCGGTGGACTTGGCCATCTTGCGGCCGTCGAACAGCACGTGCTCGCCGTGGACCCAGTGCTTGACGACGTCGTGCCCGACCGAGGCGTTGGACTGGGCGCGCTCGTCCTCGTGGTGGGGGAAGCGCAGGTCCTTGCCGCCGGTGTGGATGTCGATGTGCTCGCCGAGGAAGCGCAGGGACATGGCCGAGCACTCGATGTGCCAGCCGGGGAAGCCCCGGCCCCAGGGGGTCTCCCAGGTCATGTCGCGGTCGGAGCCCTTCCACAGGGCCCAGTCGGCGTGGAAGCGCTTGCGCGGGTCCACACCCTCGACCCGGTGGCCGGGCTTCAGCGCATCCAGCCGGTTTCCGGAAATCTCGCCGTAAGTCGGGAAGCTCTGCGCGTCGAAGAACACCGAGCCGTCGTCCACGGCGTAGGCGTGACCCTTCTCGATGAGCTTGGCGATCAGCTCGATCATCAGGTCGATCGTCTCGGTGGCGCGCGGAGTGTGCTCGGGGGTGCGCATGTTGAGCGCCGAGGTGTCGCGGCGGAAGGCGTCCTCGTAGAACCGGGCGATCTCCATGGCCGAGCGCCCCTCGCGGCGGGCCTGCTGGAGGACCTTGTCCTCACCCGACGCGTCGATCTCCTCGTCGTCGACCAGGTGGCCCACGTCGGTGATGTTCTGACAGACCACCGACCGAATCCGGCTCTGCTCCAGCACCCGGCGGATCAGATCGGACAGCAGGTACGACCTGAGGTTGCCCACGTGGGCGTACCGGTAGACGGTCGGTCCGCAGGTGTACATGCGCACGACGCGCGCGTTGGCGGGGACGATCGCCTCGAGCTGCCTGGACCTGGTGTCATACAGCCGCAACATGCCACCGAGCTTAGGCCATGGGATCACACCCCGTCAGGGCCATGGCGATCACTCGTGACAGGCGCCGCGGTCACCCCGCCTCGGGGTCGAGGAAGGCCAGGATGTCGCGGTCGCCGCGCTCGCGGAGGCGGGTCAGGACCTCCTCGCGCGAGGCGCCGTCGGCCAGGCCGATGCGGGCCCCGATGAGGCGCAGCGCCTCGGCCTCCGACGCCACAGGGGCGGTGTACCCGATGAGGTGGAGCGCCATGTTGACGGGCGGCAGCCCCTGGGCGGCCTGCGGCAGGTAGCGGGTCAGCAACTCGCCGCCGTCCGACACCGTCATGAAGATCGAGTCGCCCTCGCTGGCGTTGTAGTCGGCCAGCACGGGCCTGATCGAGCCCATCGTCGGCTGGTTGTGCCAGCTGATCACCACGTCACCCGAGGGCGTGGAGGTGGTCAGCTGCCCGCCGGGGGCCATGCCCAGGTGGGCGGCGAAGCCGGTCGGAAGCGGGGACCCCGAGCCCCTGAGGTGCTCGGCGTTGACGTCGACGCGGTGCCACCAGCGCCCGTCCCTGCTGCGGAAGGACCTGCGGGTCATCGACACGTCGCGGCGCGGGTGGTACGGCTCGGCCTGCTCGGGCGCGGCGACGCGGATCCATCCGCGCTGGGTGCGCTCGAACCCCGGCCCGCCCGAGTACGCGCGCACCGAGCTCTCGCTGACCTCGTACCGGGTGGTCAGGTTGGCGACGATGGTGTTCACCGAGGCCTCGCCGCCCGCCCTCTCGATCTCGCGGACGATCATCTCGCGGATGCCGATGTACTCCTCGCCGCCCCAGCGCGACAGCCCGTACCGGTTCCTGTCGACCCGCAGGAAGCGCTCGTCGGCGGTGAGCTGGTTGCGGATGCCGACGAGGCTGTAGTCCTCGCCGATGCGGGTCTGGATCTCCTCGGGGCTGAGCGGCCCCTCGGCGACCGCCAGCACGGCCTCGGCCTTCTCGTTGACGCTGCGCGGCCAGGGGACGACATGCCCCTCCAGGATGCGCAGGTGCGGGACGGAGGCGAGCCAGCGCTCGGCGACGTCCTCCCGCACCCCGAGCTGGGCGACCATCGTGACCGCCTCGGGCAGCTTCACCGGCCCGTCGGTGAACAGCTGACGGGTCTTCTCCTTGAGCTCGTCGGCGCCCCCGGCCACCAGCCAGCCGTCCACCTGGTCGTATCCGGTGAGCAGGGTGCGGACGAACCGCCAGGTCGGCACGCCCAGCGTCCTCAGCTCCGTGCGGTGCCAGGGCACCGCGGCGGCGAGGTCGTCCGCCGGCACGGCCGAGCCGAGCCGTCCCCGCAGCCAGGCCAGGTGGGCGGCCAGCGGGGTGGCCTCAGGGGTGGCGAGCCGGGTCTGGACGTGGTCGCGCAGGTCGCGCTCGATCTGCCGGATGCGCTCGCGGGTCACGGAGAACCGCTGCGCCAGCTCGTCGAGCGTCACCCGGCGCTCGGCGTAGACGCGGTCCTTGGCGATGGCCCGCTGCCGGTCGTCGAGCGCGGCGAAGATCTCGTCGATCAGCTCGGGGATCGGCCGGTCGGGCGTGGCCGGCTGGGCGGGCACGGGCGGGGCCTCGCGGGCGGGCTGCGACTCGGAGGCCAGCAGCCGCGCCAGGACGCTCGTGAACAGCGCGTGCACGGCCTCCCGGGCTTCCGGCGTGCGCAGGCTCTGATCCGGGTCGGTCACCCGGATCAGGGGCAGGATGTCGCCGAGCGGTAGGTGCCCCCAGCAGGCCATGGAGAGGTCGGCCAGTCGCGCGGCCACCTGAGCGGTTCCGACGATCAGGCAGGCGCGGTCCAGGGGGAGTGCCTGCCACCACGCGTCCGGGAGACGGGCGTCGCTCGCGATCGGCTCGACCTGGCTGGGTGCTGTCCAGCGCAGGGGAGGCACGATGTCGCTAAGGCTCAAATTCATGGGGGTCCAACCGGCATGGGGCTTGGGTCGGGATGAGACTCGGGTCTTATCCGCAGTTCAGGTTATTGGGTCATGGTGGCAGAAAGGGACTTGCCCGGCCGGAGTAGGACACGTAAAGCCGCTCGGCGGCTCGCGTGCAGGCCATGTAGAGCAGCCCCCGTTCCCGTTGCAGGTCGTGGGCACGTGCCGTCGGATCCTCGGCGGCGGGAGTGAGCGCGTCGGCCGAGGGAACGATGCCGTCGGCCACCCCGATGAGGGCGACCCGGCGGAATTCCAGGCCCTTCATGCCGTGGAGCGTGGTGACCCGCACCGGCGTCTCGGCGTTCGCGAGCGCCGCCTTGGCGTCCCTGACGAGGTCGCCCAGGCGGGTCGCGACGGCGATCTCCTCCGGGGGCACCCCGTCGTAGATCCACTCCTTGACGATGGTCACCAGCCCGGCCAGCTCCGCCTCGCGCGAGGTGTACTCCCGTACGAGCGGGCGGGTGCCCATGTGCGTCGCGCGAAAGCCCACCAGTTCGGTGATGCCGTCGACCAGGCCGTCGGCCGGGCCCCCGCCGCGCAGCCGTACGCCCCACGAGAGGATCTCCTGCGGCAGGCGGTGGGAGATGGTGAGGCGGTGGCTCTCGGCCTTGATGCCGAGCGTGCTGAGCGCCACCCGGGTGTCGAACACGCGCTGGTGGGGGTCGCCGACGATGAACAGGTCGTTGGGCGCGGGCGGCACGGCGGCGCGCAGGAGCCGCCACTGCGCCGGGTGCAGGTCCTGCGCCTCGTCCACCACGACGTGCCGGTACGGCTCGCGCCCCGGCGCGTCGTCGCCGAGCAGGTCGCCCGTGGTCCGGCCGAGCAGCGTGGAGGCCTCGGAGGCGAGCTGGAGCAACGTGCGCCTGCCGGAGGCGCGCAGCCGTCCCGTGACGTGCTCGATGGCCTTCCAGACGGCGGTGCGCTCATCGATCTCCAGCTCCACACTGCGGCCGGGACGTCGCGCGGTGAGGTACTCCTGCACGGTGCAGAGATTCTGGGCCAGGATCACCTGCTCCCACTCGCGTAACAGGAACGCGGGGCTGTGCAGGTCGCCCGAGATCTCGGAGGCCTCCTGCCACAGGGTGGCCAGGTCTGGCGCGCCGACCAGGAGCGGGGGACGGCCCTCGGCCTCGGCGACGATGCGGTGGGCGAGGCGCTCGACGTTGCCGACCTCGATGCGCTCGCGGATCTCCTGGTCGTCCACCAGCAGGTCGAGCTTCGCCGCCACGTCGGCGGCCACTCCCTGCGAGAAGGTCACGAGCAGGACCCGGCCGGCCCCTGCCCGGGCGAGGTGGGCGGCGCGGTGGAGCGCCACCAGGGTCTTGCCGGTGCCCGCGCCGCCGGTGAGGAGCACCGGCACGCCGTAGCTTTCCTGGTGGGCCAGGCGGTACTGGGTCGGGTAGAGGAACGTGCACCAGTGCGGGGTGGTGAGCACCCGGTCGAGCGCGCTCGGATCGGGGACGAAGACGGCCCGGTCGGGCGTGCGTTCGAGGGCGGTGGTGAGGTCCGTGACGTCCACCGCCGTCGCGGGCACGGCCACACGCGTGTCCAGCGCCCGCCACGCCTCGGCCACCGAGCCGCCCTCGCCGAGCACGGACAGCGGGGCGAACTGGCTCTCGGGCAGCAGCGGTTCGAGCGCGGCCAGGTTGGCGCCCGTGGTGATCAGCCGCACCAGGGGGAGCACCTCGGCGTCGATGCCGAGCCCGAGCAGGTCGCTGTCGCAGACGTGCGCGAACAGCCGCCACTCGGTCGAGCCCGCGGACCGGCGCAGCGCGGGCTCGACCCGTTCCAGGGCCTCGGCGTTCCAGATCTCGGCGACCCCGATGGCGGCGTTGACGGCGAAGCGGTGCCGCTGGGCGTACGACCAGGCCTCGGAGTCCGGCAGCACGGTGAGCATCCAGTACACGTCGCGCTGCCGCACGACCACCCCGCGGTGGCGGTCGGCGAGCCGCAGCGTCGCGACGCGCGAGTCCCTGGTGTTGCGCACCCGCTCGGGGTGGGGGGCGGACGTGGTGTTCTGCAGGAACCGGCGCATGGCGATCACGGCGTCCCGGCGTACGGGCGGGGGAAGCGCGTCGAGATCCCGGGGGACCTCGGGGGCGATCGCGAGCCGGGGCACCGCCGCTCCCGTCAGACCATCAGGGACAGCAGGTCGCGGTCCCCGCGTTCTCGGAGCCGGTTCATCAGGTCGGGCAACCCCACGGGCCCGGTCATGCCGATGCGGGTCGCCAGCACCCGGATGGTCTCGTCCAGCGACTCGGGGCCGCCCTTGGCGGTGTGACCGGCCAGCCGCAGCGCCACCGCGCCCTTGTCGAGGTCGCCGGCCGACGAGGGCACCAGCCTGGCCCGCAGGAGCTTGTCCTCCTCCGCGACGGTGAGGAACAGGTGGGCCCCGGGCTGGGCGCCCATGTCGTGGAGCAGCTGTCCCAGCGACTCGATGACCGGACGGGCCTGCCAGCTCAGCGTGACCTCTCCCGCCGCGCTCATCACGGTGTGGCTCTCGCCGGGCGAGAGCCCCAGGTAGGCGGCGAACCCGCTCGGCAGCGGGCACTCCCCGCCGGTGAGCTGCTCGGGCGCGACGTCGACCCGCAGCCACCAGAGGCCGTCCGGGTGCCGGAAGCACCTGCGGGTCATCGACACGTCCTTGAGCTGGCCGGTCGGGGTCGAGTGGGGCCCCTCGGGGTCGCCCGGCCTGTCCTCTTCGGCCTTGCCGGGCTTCTTGGTGGACTGGATGCGCAGCTGGGGGACGTTCTCCAGCCACTCCTTGGCGACCTCGGGGTGGATGCCCAGGGTCGACACCAGTTCGAGGGCGCGGGCGACCGTCGGCGGGCGGTCGGCGTTGAGGATCAGGCCGCAGGTCTGGTCGCGCAGCTCCGCGATGTCCCCCGACACCAGCCAGTCGTCCTGGACCGTGTAACCGGGCAGGGTGGCCAGCACGAACTGCCAGGCCGGGACGTCGAGGGAGCGCAGCTCCCTTGTGTGCCACTCGGCGGCGGTCATCAGGCGCGACTTGGGCGCCGCCACGCCGAGGGTGCCGGGGAGCTTCTCCAGGTGCTGGGTGTACGGCGCGGCGTCCGCGCTGTCCAGCCAGTCGGCCAGCCTGCCGCGGAGCTCGCCCTCCAGGGCCACGATGTCCTCCGGGGTGACGGCGAACAGCTTGGCCAGCTCCTCGGGGGCGGCGGGGGAGTCGGCGAAGACGTGGTTCTGCGCGACCGCCCAGGTCTTGTCGTCCAGGTCGGCGAACGCCGCGTCGATGAGCGCGGGAATGTCCTTCTCGGTGCGCCCGGTGCCCAGCTCGTCGGTGTTCGTGCCGACGGGGGTGCCGGTGTCCTCGGGCGCGGCGGGGCCTTCCGGCTCGCGCGCCGGTTCGCCGTCGCCCGGGATCTCGCGGTCCTGCGTGTCCTCGGGGGCTCCGAGGGCTCCGTCGCCTTCCGGGATCGCGAGATCTTCGGAAATCCGGAGACCTTCAGGGATCCCGAAACCGTCCGGGGTCCCGAAACCGTCCGGGGTCGCGAGGCCTTCCGGGGCGTCCGTGGCCCGGAGGCCCCTGGCGCCGAAGGGGTCGGGGTCCGGCGAGGCGCTGGCCGGGCCGAACGGGCCGGAGTCGGGGCCGAACGGGTCGTTGTGGGCGAACGGGGCGGGATCGGCGTTGAACGGCTCGGGCTCGGGCACGAACGGGCGGGGAGCCGGGGTGAACCCCTGCTCGTCCCCGCCGAACCCGGGCCCTTCCGGCGTGAATCCCGGGCCGTCGTTGCCGAACGTGGGGCCGTCCGTGCCGAACGCCGGGCCGTCGGGGGGGAAGGCGGGTGCGCTCGGGGTGGTGAAGGGCCGTTCGGTGCGCGGCGGCGGGGTGAACATCGAGGTCCGGGACGGGCCGGATCCGCCCTCGCGGGAGCGGCTGGGGAGCTCCCTGGAGACGTGCTGCTCCAGGGCGGCCTCCGCCAGGCGGGCCGCGGCGAGGCCGAGGGGGTCGCTGCGGTCGATCGAAACCTTCTGCCGCTTCGGAAGCGGGGGCGCGGACCGTACGGGAAGCGGTTCGGACCGTACGGGAAGCGGTTCGGGCCGGAGGGGTGCCCCGGCGGGGTCCGTTGAGCGGTCCGCGGAGGGCCCCTGCGGACCTGTGGAGGCTCCCTGGGCCGCCGCGGGGCCCTGCGGGGTCTCCTCGGACAGAAGGGACGGCCGTGCCGCGTGGTCGTCCGGATGGGCGCCCTGCTCGCCGGTGGGCGTCAGCCGTACGAAGACCGCGGTGAACAGGGCGGTCAGCACCGGCCTGGCGCGGATGAACGGCTGGTCGGCCAGCTCGCGGCCGGTCAGCGACAGCAGGCCGAACCACGAGCCCACGCGGTCGAGCGCGATGGAGACCTGCGGCTCGTCGGCCTCCTCGGGATCCATGACGTGCAGGGCGGGCAGGATGTCGCCCACGGCGGCGGCCGGCCAGTGCTCCGTCGCCAGCTCGGTGAGCAGCTCACCGAGCGCCTCGGGGCCGAGCACGGCGAAGACCCTGCTGAGGGGGACGGCCCGCCACCAGGCGTCCGGCAGGCTCGGTACGTCGCGGAGCTGCGAGAATGCGGTCGCGTCACTCCACCGAAGCGGAGGCACGAGATCACTCAGGCAGAAGTTCATCCCGTTTCCTCTCCGGTGATTTCGTTGACCAGACCATAGTCTGGCAAATCGCTCGATCGTAGGCGGCGGTTAGGCCCGCACAGCGGCGAATCGCAGCCTCACGTAGTCGGCCACCCAGCCCGATTCGCGGCGTAGCGCGGGTGCCGCGAGCTCGTTGACCCTTCTCAGCAACGGTTCCACCGTCGCGGGCGGGACCCCGTCGAGCAGGGAGCCCGCGAACATGCGGACCCAGTCGGCGGCGCCGTTCGGGCATTCGTCGAGCGGCGTCGGGCGGTCGAAGTATTCGAGCAGCCGCACGGTGAACCCGCCCTTCTCCAGGCGGACGGCGTACTCGGCCGGGGTGGGGAAGTACCAGGGCAGCTCGGGTTCCGGCAGCCCGTACTCCCGCCAGGCCGTGAGCATCGCGGAGGTGAGCGCGGCGCAGTTGCCGGCGCCGCCCAGCTCCGCCACGAACCGGCCGCCGGGGGTCAGCGCCGTGCGCACGCACCGGATCACCGCGTCAGGGTCGCGGCCCATCCAGTGCAGCGCGGCGTTGGAGAACACCGCGTCGTACGGCTGGCCGACGCCGAAGTTGGCGCCGTCGCCGATCATGAAATCGAGGCCCGGGTGCTGGGCCACCGCGACCTCGATCATCGCGGCGGAGCCGTCCATGCCGACCACGGAGGTGCCCCTGGCCGCGATGTCGGCGGTGAGCACCCCGGTGCCACAGCCCAGGTCGAGGATGCGCTCGCCGGGCTGGGGATCCAGCAGCTCGATCAGCGGTGCTCCGTGCGCCGAGACGTAGCCGAACGAGCTGTCATAGGCGCGAGCGTTCCACCGCATCAAGCTCGGCGTGTCGTATCGCAAGGCCATCAGCTCGCATTCTCAGACATCGCTTCCCGTGTCCGTAAGTACAGACACTTTAGAGCCTTGATGTCCTCGCGACACATCTGTCCGGGTGCTTCCCTCCTCACTCGCCGGCACCGATATGGCGATGAGGGATCGATCGCCGTGGTCAGCTCATGGCCTTGGGCCAGTTGGCCTTCAGGTACGTCTTGGCCTCGTCCGCCTGGGGGATCGTGAGCAGGACCGGGGTGCCGGATACGGCGGGCAGCTTGGCCGCGGCCTGCTTGTCGAGCTTGCCCTTCATGTCCAGGGCCTCCATGCGCGCCGGGCGGGCGAATCCCTTGAGGAAGAGGTTCTGGACCTCGTCGCTGTAGAGGAACTCCTGCCAGAGCCGGGCGGCGGCGGGATGCGGGGCCTTCTTGCTGATCGCCTGGACGTAGTACGACGCCAGCGTCGCGTTCGACGGGACCACGACCTTCCACGCGGGCTTGTCGTCTCCGGCGGTCTGGGCGGCCTTGGCGGCGTTCACGTAGTCCCAGTCGACCAGGGTGTTGGCCCGGGAGGGGAGGCTGAAGCCGCCCGACTTCTTGAGCTTGGTGAAGAATTCGACGCCGCGCTCGGCCTCGGGCTTGCCCCCGTGGAGGGACGCCGCCATGACGCCGTTGAACGCCGCCGCGGTCTGCAGCGGGTCGCCCGGCAGGGCCACGGCGTACCCCGGTTTGAGCAGGTCGGAGAAGCTCGCCGGGGCGCCCACCTTGCGCGGGTCGTACCCGATCGACATGTAGCCGCCGTACCCGGCGTACCAGTGCCCCTTGAGGTCCTTGAGGCCGTCGGGGATGTCCTGCCAGGCGGTCACCTTGTACGGGGCGAACTTCTGAGCGTTGGCGATGGCGACGTCCATGCCGAGGTCGAAGACGTCCGGGGCCTGGGCGGGGGCCGCGCTCTTCGCCACGTCGATCTCGCGCTGGCTGCTCGCGCCCGGCTCGGCCACGTTGATCCGCACTCCGTACTCGCCGGAGAAGCGGTCCATGATGGCGCCGTAGTTCACCCAGTCGCGGGGGACCCCGATGAGGTTCAGGGAGCCCTCTTTCCTCGCGGCCTCGACCAGCCGTTCCATCGAGCCGAACCCTTCGGCGAGACTGGCGGCCTTCGGGTTGACCGGAGGGAGCTTCTTGTCGGTGGTGGTCGCTGAGGAGCACCCGGCCACGGCTGTGGCGAGGAGCGCTACTGCGGCTGCGGCACGTGAGGTCACGAGGTGAATACTCGACGTCACGCTCTCCCGCGTCGAGGAGGCACGCGGACGCTTGGGCCAGCGTTGGCGTACAGGTCAGGACTTACTACGCCGAAACGGCCCGGCTCAGCGCTCGGGGACGACCTTCGCCGCCACGACCTTCTCCTCGGGGATGTCGACCAGCGTGCCGTCGCGCTTGCGGACCTTGAGGACCCCCTCGTGCCAGGACGCAAGGACGCCCACCGTGTCGCGGAACCCCTCGGGCTCCCTGCGGCGCACCGTTACCCTGCTGCCGACATCGGATGGGGAAAGGGAGACGCGCAGCCTTCCGCCAAAGTGCGATGTCACCAGCTTTCCCCCCCTCCCGTTTCAGACATGTGGCCCGCACGGCAATACTAGGTCTAGCAACCCGCGGTCGAGTCGTGCGAAGGCGCGGAGAAGAAGGAGCCCGAGGTGACCTACGTCATCGCGCAGCCTTGCGTGGATGTCCTGGACAAGGCGTGCATCGAAGAATGCCCCGTCGATTGCATCTACGAGGGCAACCGCATGCTCTACATCCACCCAGACGAGTGTGTGGACTGCGGCGCGTGCGAGCCCGTCTGCCCGGTCGAGGCGATCTTCTATGAGGACGACACGCCCGACCAGTGGAAGGACTTCTACAAGGCGAACGTGGAGTTCTTCGACGAGCTGGGCTCGCCAGGCGGCGCGTCCAAGGTCGGGAAGATCGCCAAGGATCACCCGATCGTGGCGGTGCTTCCGCCGCAGGCAGAGGAGCACTGACCTTCGGCCGGTCCGTGGTCATGAGGTGCCGCCGGGTACCGTGACCTCTGGTCGCGGTACCGCCGGTGACATCGCCGGCCGCCGACATCCATGATCACGCTGGACTTCTGGGGGTTATTTCGGTGATCGGGCTGCCTGACTTTCCGTGGGACCGTCTGGTGCCTTACAAGAAGCGGGCCCTCGCGCATCCCGGCGGCATCGTCGACCTCTCGGTCGGCACCCCCGTCGACTCGGTGCCCGCCGTCGCGCGGGAGGCGCTCGCGGGGGCGGCCGACAGCCCCGGATATCCCCTCACCCACGGCACCGAGCGGCTGCGCGGCGCCGCCGCCGGCTGGCTCGCACGCCGCCACGGTGTCACGGTCGACCCCGCCGACGTCCTGCCGACCATCGGCTCCAAGGAGCTCGTCGCCTGGTTGCCCACCCTGCTCGGTGTGGGCTCGGGCGACCGCGTGGTGATCCCCGCGCTGGCGTATCCCACCTACGACGTCGGCGCCCGCATCGCCGGGGCGACGCCGTACGCCACCGACGGCCTGCTGGGCCTCGGCCCCGAGCGGGTGCCGCTGGTCTGGGTCAACTCCCCGTCGAACCCCACGGGCCGCGTGCTGCCCGCCGAGCACCTGCGCAAGGTCGTCGCCTGGGCGCGCGAGCGGGGGGCCATCGTCGCCTCCGACGAGTGCTACATCGAGCTGGGCTGGGAGGAACGGCCGATCTCGATCCTGCATCCCGACGTCTGCGGCGGCTCCCATGAGGGCCTGCTCGCGGTGCACTCGCTGTCCAAGAGGTCCAACCTCGCCGGCTACCGCGCGGCGTTCGTCACCGGAGATCCCGCGCTCGTCGCGCGGCTGCTGGAGGTGCGCAAGCACGCCGGCATGATCGTGCCCGCGCCGGTCCAGGCGGCCATGGCCGCCGTCCTCGACGACGACGAGCACGCCGACGCGCAGCGCGATCTGTACGCCGCGCGGCGCGCCCTGCTGCGCCCGGCGCTCGAAAAGGCCGGATGGCGTGTCGAGCATTCGACCGCGGGCCTTTATCTGTGGGCGACCGACGACCGTAACTGCTGGGAGCAGGTCCAGGCGCTAGCCGAAATTGGCATTCTGGTCGCGCCGGGCGACTTTTACGGACATGCCGGTTCATCACATATCCGAATCGCCGTGACAGCAACTGACGAACGGGTCAATGCGGCGGTGCTCCGCCTCCAGTAGGATCCCGCGGCATGACCGTTGCGGTCGTGCTCGCAGTGAGCGCAGCCATCTTCGTCGTGGTGCTGGGCGCTTTTCTCGGCACGCGACGGCCCGAGAAGACGGCTCGACCGGCTCCCAGACCCCCCGAGCCGGCACCCGAGCCGAGTTCGTCGCACCCGGCGCTGGCCCGCCCTGTCGTCCTGGACTCCGACTACCTCGATCCACGGACGATCAAGGTCGGGGACACCATCGACCGCCAGGGATCGCGGTCGCGTGTCCTCGGCGCCCTGCACCTGTCGTGGCAGGGCGACCAGTGGATCGAGTACCTCCTCGAAGAGGGGGTGCGCCACTACCAGTGGCTGTCGGTCGAGGAGCGCGAGGGGGCGACCCCGGACGACCCGCCGCACCTCGAGGTCTACCTGTGGACGCCGGTCCCGACCCAGGGCATGGTGCCCGCGAAGAGCATGCTGATCATGGAGAACGTCGAGTTCTTCCCGATCGACCGCGGGACCGCGGCCTTCCGGTCGGAGGGCACGACGGGCTATCCCGAGCGGGGCCTGGTCGACTTCGCCGACTACCGCGCCGCCGACGGGCGGCTGCTGAGCTTCAACCGGGTGCAGGGCCAGGCCTGGACCGCCGCCTACGCGCAGCCCCTGTCGCCGGGCTCGATCAACGTCGAGCGCATGCTCTAGCCCCTTGGGGGCTAGGCGATCTCGACCTGCCCCGCCGAGGACTTGCCGTCGGTCAGCCAGCCGTCGTGGCCGGTCGCCGACTTCCACGCGACGCCGGCGTAGCGCACTTGGTGCAGGCCGTACTTCTGGGCGTGGGCGACGGACCAGGCGGCGATCAGCCAGCCCCTGCGCTGCGTCGCCGCGCTGATCTGGTTGCCGGTGCTGGAGGTGTCGCCGAGGGCCCTGCTCAGCTCCTTGCGCGCCTTGGCGGTCTGCGAGGGCACGGGCTTGTCGGCGGGCGGGTACCAGCAGTGGACGGCCTTCGGGACGCGCCCGGTGAAGGCGCCCGCCAGGATCTTGGCGTCCTCCTCGTGCTGGGCGTACGCGGAGCCGTCGGCGGACCGCTGCACGGCCTGCGCGGCCTCGTGCAGCGGCAGCTTCTGGTAGCGCTTGACCTTGACCAGGGCCGCGAAGAACTTGTGCGTGGCGTACACCGGGTCCTGGAGCTGCTCGACGGTGCCCCAGCCCTGCGAGGGGCGCTGCTGGAACACTCCTACCGAGTCGCGGTCGCCGAACGGGAGGTTCAGCAGCTTGGACTCCTGGATCGCCGTGACGTAGGCGATCTCCACGGCCCGCTCGGGCAGCTTGCGGCGCGTGGCGACCGCGGCGATCGTGGCCGCGACCTGCGCCTGCTCGATCTCCAGGTCGAGCGTGCCGAGGGTGGTCTTCACCTCGCAGTGCTCGCCGAGAGCGAACGGCTTCGCCTGGTTCAGCAAGTGATAAATCCCGAAAAATATGGCTACGCCGAGCACGACGACGATGGCCGTAATCGTCAGAACCGCTCGTGAGAATCGCCGTGCCACGCACAAGAACCTACCGGCCCAGCCATAGTCCCCGTGCGGGACTAAGCTCCCCTTGCATGAGCGAGACCTTCGAAAGCCCCTTGCCGGCCACCGTGGACGAGTTGTGGGAGCGCCGCGCCGAGCTGTCCCCCGATGACGCCGAAGCGCGTGGCGTGATCGTCGGCGCCGTGGACATGCTCGACACCGGAAAGGCCCGGGTCGCCTTCGTCGACCACTCCTCCGGTGACGTGATCGTGGACGAGCGGGCCAAGCGCGCCATCCTGCTGAGCTTCCGGGTCCTCGGCATGGTCAGAAGCCAGGTCGGCGACTTCCACCACAACGACCGCATCCCGCTGAAGACCTCTCTTGAGGGCGTCCGCGTGGTGCCGGGCGCCATCGCCCGCTGGGGCGCCTACCTCGCCTCGGGCGTCGTGCTGATGCCGTCCTTCACCAACATCGGGGCGTATGTCGACAGCGGCACGATGGTGGACACCTGGGCCACGGTCGGGTCCTGCGCCCAGATCGGCAGGAATGTCCACCTGTCGGGTGGTGTGGGCATCGGCGGCGTCCTCGAGCCCCCTAACGCCGTCCCGGTCGTCGTCGAGGACGAGGCGCTGATCGGCAGCCGCTCGATGATCGTCGAGGGCGCGCGGGTCGGCAAGGGCGCCGTGGTGGGCGCCGGCACCATCCTGACGTCCTCCATGCCCGTCATCGACGTCCAGACCGGCGAGGAGATCAGCCGCGGCCACGTCCCCGACTGGTGCGTCGCGGTCGGCGGCACGCGCCCCAAGGAGTTCCCCGGCGGCACCTTCGGGCTCCCGTGCGTCCTGGTGCTCAAGCGCCTTGCGGCCGGTCAGCGCCACGACAAGGCCGAGCTGAACGACGTCCTGCGCCAGCACGGCCTCAATGCCTGACACGGCGCCGCTCGACCTCGCCGGTGACGTACGGGCGCTGACGGCGGCGCTGGTCGACATCGAGTCGGTCAGCGGCGGCGAGAAGGCCCTGGCGGACGCCGTCGAGGCGGCGCTGGCGCCGCTGCCGCACCTCACCGTCGTCCGCGACGGTGAGGCCGTCGTGGCCCGCACGCGGCTCGGGCTTTCCGAGCGGGTGGTCATCGCGGGCCACCTCGACACCGTGCCGCTCGCCGGAAACCTCCCCTCGCGCGTCGTGGGCGACCTGCTGTACGGCTGCGGCACCTCCGACATGAAGAGCGGCGTCGCCGTGGCGCTCAAGCTGGCCGCCGGGGTGCCGAGCCCCGGCAGGGACGTCACGTACGTCTTCTACGACTGCGAGGAGATCGAGGCCACCCGCAACGGGCTGGCGCGGCTCGCCCGCACCCGTCCCGAGCTCCTCGCGGGCGACTTCGCCGTGCTCATGGAGCCCACAGAAGGCGAGATCGAGGGCGGCTGCCAGGGCACCCTGCGGGCGCAGGTCGTCACCGAGGGCAGGCGGGCCCACAGCGCCCGGTCGTGGCACGGCGTCAACGCCGTCCACGCCGTGGCGCCCATCCTCGCCCGGCTGAACGCCTACGAGGCGCGCGAGCCGGTCGTGGACGGCCTCGCCTACCACGAGGGGCTGAACGCCGTCGGCATCGCCGGAGGGGTGGCGGGCAACGTCATCCCCGACGAGTGCGTGGTGACGGTCAACTACCGCTTCGCCCCCGACCTCTCGCTCGAAGAGGCCCAGGCCCACGTGCGCGAGGTTTTCGAGGGGTACGAGGTTCGGTTCACCGACGGCGCGTCCGGCGCGCGCCCCGGGCTGACCCATCCCGTGGCCGCCGCGTTCGCCCGCGCCATCGGCGGGACTCCCCGGGCCAAGCTGGGCTGGACCGACGTCTCGCTCTTCTCCGGCCTCGGCGTCCCGGCGGTGAACTACGGTCCCGGCGACCCGAACGTCGCGCACCAGCAGGGGGAGTACGTGTCGCTCACCGCGATCGCCGAGTGCGAGCGCAGGATGCTCGCCTGGCTCGGCGCCCCGGCGTCCTGACCGCGCGGGTTCCCGGCCCTGGCCTCGCCGAGCGGGGCCGTACGGGTGTCCGGACAAAAGAAAGTGGCTTTCCTCGCCGGCCATTTGGCGGGGAAAGCCACTTTCAGTCCCGAGCAGCACCCTCGGCTCTTAGACGCAGCCTCGCAAAGAAACGGTTCCGCTGCTCCGAGCAGATTTTTCAAGATTCTTTGGGACCCCTGTGAAACCTCCCCATCCGGTCCGGCTTGCGCGCTCGCGCGGACGGTTAGCGTGATTCTCATGAACAAAGCACCTCGCGAGGAACGCCGTCAGGGACCATCTCTGGTCCGGGGGAAGTTCCTCCCCGACACCACCTATGACGAGAGACTCCTCGACCAGCGCGGATCCACCGAGTGGCTGCACATGGACCCCTGGCGGGTGCTGCGCATCCAGGCCGAGTTCGTGGAGGGCTTCGGGCAGCTCGCCGAGCTGCCGCCCGCCGTCACCGTGTTCGGGTCCGCGCGCACTCCCGCGGACAGCCCCGACTACGCGCTCGGCGAGCAGGTCGGCAGGGCCCTGGCCGAGGCAGGGTACGCCGTCATCACCGGTGGCGGACCCGGGTGCATGGAGGCGGCCAACAAGGGCGCGCGCCAGGCCGGCGGCGTCTCGGTGGGGCTCGGCATCGAGCTGCCCTTCGAGCAGAAGCTGAACGACTACGTCGACCTCGGCATAGAGTTCCGCTACTTCTTCGTCCGCAAGACGATGTTCGTGAAGTACTCCTGCGGGTTCATCGCGCTGCCCGGCGGCTTCGGCACCCTCGACGAGCTCTTCGAGGCCCTCACGCTGGTCCAGACCCGCAAGGTGACCTCGTTCCCCGTCATCCTGCTGGGCACGCGGTTCTGGAGCGGCCTGCTCGACTGGGTCCGCGAAACCCTCGTGGCCACCGGCAAGATCTCCCCGTCGGACCTCGACCTGCTCCATGTGACCGACGACGTCGACGAGGCGGTAAGCCTCATCGTGCAGGCCGACCAAGATCGCCTGGCGGGCCGGCAAGGCATGTGACCGGCCGCCGCCGGTTCCCGACGAGACGTCCTGTGTAGGGTTACCGGGGTGAATATGGCGATCTGCGTGTTCTGCGCCTCCAGCCAGAAGATCGACGGCAAGTACCTCGACCTCGCCACCGAGGTCGGCACGGAGCTGGGACGGCGCGGGCACACGCTCGTCAGCGGCGGCGCCGTGGTGTCCTGCATGGGCGCGGTGACCCGCGCCGCGCGGAAGGCCGGGGGGCGCACGGTCGGCGTGATGCCCCAGGCGCTGGTCGATCTGGAGATCGCGGACACCGACTCCGACGAGCTGATCATCACGGCCGACATGCGCGAGCGCAAGGGCGTCATGGACGCCAGGTCCGACGCGTTCCTCGTCCTGCCCGGCGGCATCGGCACGCTGGAGGAGCTCTTCGAGATCTGGACCTCGCGCACGCTGGGCCTGCACGACAAGCCGCTGGTCATCCTGGACCCGTGGGGCCTGTACGCCCCGCTCCGCCGGCTCGTCGACGGCATGTACGAAGAGGGGTTCACCCGTCCCGACGTCTTCGACGCGATCTTTTGGACCACCACGGTCGAGGAGGCGCTGCAGCACCTGGAAAAGCCGGGCCGTACCCTGACCCCCAACGCCGAGGAGCTAGGCGAGGCCGCGGCGGGCTAGCGCCGGGGGGCGCCTCCCGGCCAGCGACTCGGTCATGTCGATCGCCAGCCGCACCTGCTCCTGGTGGTCGGTGCGGAAGACGCGTGCTCCGAGCCAGGCGAACACCGCCGCCGTCGCGAGCTGCGTGGTCTCGTCCCCCGACAGGGTCACCGCGACCGTGCGGCCCGCGCGGGCGTGCCGCTCGACCTCGGAGGCCGAGCGGGCCTCGACCCAGGAGGCGTCGAGGGGCCGGTCGGGTCCGGTCACGAGCACGGGCGTCATGCGCCGATGGTGTCACATGCCAGGCCCGGGGCTCCTACGGCATTCACACGCGCGGGGCGGGTCAAGGCACCCTGGCAACTAGGCGCGCGCAAAGGCACCGATGTGGCACGATTCGTATGTGCTGGTCCTACTCGCCGTCGCCGCGCTCGCCGTGCTGTTCTGCGTGGTGCTGGTCTCGCAGGGGCGCGGTGGCGAGCTGACGGAGTTCGCCCCCGACGTGCCGCCCCTGGACCTTCCCGAGCCCGGGCAGCTGACCGCCGTCGACTTCATGGCACTGCAGCTGCCGGTGAGCCTCGTGGGCTACCACACCCAGAGCGTCGACGAGACGTTGCAACGGGCCGCGACGGCCCTCGGCGAGCGTGACACCCACATCGCCGTGCTGGAGCAGCGCGTCGCCGAGCTGCTCGCGGGCCGCCTCCAGGCTCGCCAGGAGTCGTACGCGCGGCCGTCATGGGCGCCGGACCCGTCAGAGCCGGCGACGGAGCAGGAGCTCGCCACAGGCGCCTTCGCGACGGCGGAGCACCCGCTCGGCCTCGACGGCGAGGAGGGCATGGCCTCGGGCGGGCACCAGAACCTCTTCGACGCCATCACCCCGGCCCCCGGCCTGCGCCAGGTTCCCGGTGAGGACACCGACCCGTTCGGCACCAAGGGCGAGCCGGAGGCCCCCGAGAACACCGACCCGCTCGGCAGCAAGGGCAAGCCAGAGGACCTTGAGGGCCCCGGGGACACCGACTCGGAGAAGAAGCCGGAGCCTTCGCACGAAGCGCACTCCTCCGGCAAGGCCGAGAGCCCTTCCGAGGAGCCCGGAAGCGAATCCTTCGGGGAGCCCAAGAGCCCGCCCGGGAAGCACTCGGCGTCCAACGGCGGCGGTCTCGCGACCGGCCACCGCTCAGAGGCCGAAGAGGCCCGCTGACCCTCGCCCGCCCTCGCCCTGTGAGCCTTTGCCCGCGAGCTTGTAACCTCGGGGGCTGTGACTCCTGAGCTTGTTCGATGCGGCTGGGTGACCACCGCGCCCGACTACATCCGCTACCACGACGAAGAGTGGGGGCGGCCCGTTCGCGGCGACGACCTGGTGTTCGAGCGGCTGACCCTGGAGGCGTTCCAGTCGGGCCTTTCCTGGCTGACGATCCTGCGCAAGCGCGAGAACTTCCGTAAGGCCTTCGCCGGGTTCTCCATCCCCGCCGTCGCCGCGTTCGGCGAGCCCGACGTCGACCGCCTGCTGGCCGACGCCGGGATCATCCGCAACCGGGCCAAGATCGAGGCGACGATCGCCAACGCCCGCGCCGCCGTCGAGCTGCCCGGAGGCGTCTCCGAGCTGGTCTGGCGGTACGCCGACCCGGCCGCGCCCGGCCCGAAGACGCTCGCCGACGTCCCGGCGACGTCGGCGGCGTCCAAGGCCCTGGCCAAGGAGCTGAAGCACCACGGCTTCCGCTTCGTCGGCCCGACGACGGCCTACGCCCTCATGCAGGCGATCGGCCTGGTCAACGACCACGTCGCCGAGTGCTGGGTGCGCGACCGCATCGCCTGACGCCGCCGCGGGGGGGTCAGCGGCCCTCGAAGACGGGACGCTCCTTGGCCAGGAAGGCCCGGGTGGCGTTGTGGTGGTCCTCCGACTTGGCGCACGTGTCCTGGAGGTCGGCCTCCACCTCCAGGGAGTCCTCCAGGGAGTGCGCGGCCGAGAAGTCGAGCGCCTGCTTGATCGCCCCGTAGGCCACCGTCGGCCCCTGTGCGAGCCGTACGGCCAGCTCCCGGGCACGCGCGGCCAGCTCCCCGGCGGGGACGACGGAGGTCACCATGCCCAGCTCCAGCGCCTTCGCGGCCCCCACGGGCTCGCCCAGCACCAGCAGCTCGCGCGCCCTGGCCGGGCCGACGAGCCTCGGAAGCGTCCAGGAGGCCCCCGAGTCGGGGGCGAGGCCGATGCCGCTGAAGGCCATGGCGAACTTGGCGCCGTCGGCCGCGATCCGGAAGTCGCAGGCGAAGGCCAGCGAGGCGCCCGCGCCGGCGGCGATGCCGTTGACGGCGGCGACCACCGGCTTGCCCATCCCGGTGATCGTCAAGATGATCGGGTTGTAGTGGGCGCGGACGGTGTTGTCGAGGCCCACGCCCGCGTCCAGGTTGCTCGCGTGCTCCCGCAGGTCCTGCCCGGCGCAGAAGCCGCGCCCCGCGCCCGTGAGCAGCACCGCCCTCGCGCCCGCGTCGTCGCGGGCCCGCTCCAGCGCCTCCAGCAGGGCGGCCTTCATTTGGATGGTCAGCGCGTTCATGGCGTCCGGGCGGTTCAGCGTGATCGTGGCGACGCCGTCCTCGACGGAGTACAGGACGTGCTCGGAGGTGAGGTCAGGTCGCTGATCCATCAGTGGACTCCCTTGTCCAGGTTGTGGTCGACGAAGGCGGCCGCCGCCGGCAGCAGCCGGGCGGCCTCCTGCTCGAAGTAGGCGCGGGCCTCGTCTCCTGGCCAGGCCGGGGGCAGGAGCTCCGGTGAGGGGGCGTAGCCGAGGAAGGACAGGTCGGCGCGCAGCCGCTCGCGCGTCGCCCGCTCGCGTACGGGTTGGAAGACGAGCACGTGCCAGCGCCCCGGCCACGGGGCCGAGCCGGTGCGGTAAACGCGCACGGCGGTCTCGTCAAGGCGCCGGACGCTCTTGGGCGTCAGCGCGTACCCGGGCCCCTGAGGGAGCCGCACAGGCGCGAGCCAGTCCTGCCGCACCATGCGGGAGATCGCGGTGCGGACGGCGGGTGCGGCGATGTCCAGCGGGGCGAGAAGCCGGACCAGCGCGGCCACGGACGCCTTTCCGGCACGGATTCGCAGGTGGTCTCCGTAGAGGTCGAAAAGCGCGGCGCGGGCGTTCACATAGACCAGTTTGATCGGCGCAAGGGCCCCGGACAACGCATTCTGGGAGGAGATCGTTACCCATGCGCGCTCGCGAGGCGGGATAATGGGACGTCACAGAAGACGTGAAAGCGGCGGGCGGCCGGGCGCGGACAGGCGCGTTCCGGCATCGCGCAGGCCGAGGCAGGAAGGGATATACGCATGGCGGCGATGAAGCCGCGGACCGGCGACGGTCCGCTGGAGGTCACCAAGGAAGGACGGGGCATTGTCATGCGGGTCCCTCTCGAGGGTGGCGGGCGACTCGTCGTCGAGCTCTCACCAGACGAGGCCAGAGCCCTTGGCGACGCTCTGAAGAACGTCGTCGGCTGACATACCCCTGACACAACTCATCGACACAGGCGACTTGACGGCCCCGGCGGCCGGGCCGCGCGCCCCCATGCCGGGGCTGTCGCACATCCAGGCAGGGGAGGACCACCATGCCCATTGAGACCGCGCTGCGATTCATCGACCCCCCGGCGCAGGACGCCGACCTGCTCGCCGTCCCATTCCGTAGCGACCTCTCCGCGGACGTGAAGCTTCCCGTGCCGGTCCCGGCACTGCTGGCCGAGCACGAGTCCAAGGGTGAGCCAGGCGAGGTCGTGGAGGTGCCCGTGGCGCGCGGGGACACCGTGCGACGGGTGCTGCTCTACGGCATCGGCGACGGCACGCCTCGCGCGCTGCGCAAGGCCGGCGCCGCCGTCGCGCGCCGGGCCAAGGGACGGCCCTCGATCGACGTCACCCTCCCGCGCGACGCCGGAGAGCAGGGGTGGTCGGCCCTGGCCGAAGGCGCCCTGCTCGCCTCCTACACCATGCGGATCGGCGCGAGCCGCACCAAGGCGGTCGAGGAGATCCGCTTCTCCGGGCCCGAGGAGGCCCGGCAGGCCGTCCTCCGGGCCGAGGTGGTGGCCCGTGCCACGGCTCTCACGCGCGACCTGTCCAACATGCCGTCCTCGGAGAAGACCCCGGCCTGGCTGGCCGACCGCGCCGTCGAGGTCGCCGAGCGCTCAGGCCTGACCTCCAAGGTGTGGGCGGAGGACGAGCTCGCCGCGGGCGGCTTCGGGGGCATCCTCGCGGTCGGGCAGGGCTCGGCGAGCCCGCCGCGGCTCATCCAGCTGTCCTACCAGCCCGAGGACACCGACGGCACCCACGTCGTGCTGGTGGGCAAGGGCATCACCTTCGACAGCGGCGGCCTGTCACTCAAGCCCACCGACGGCATGAAGTTCATGAAGACCGACATGGCGGGCGGCGCGGTGGTGATCGCCGTCCTCGGCGCGTTGCGTGATCTCGGCGTGCGCACCCGGGTGACCGGTCTGGTGGCCGCCGCCGAGAACATGCCGTCAGGCACGGCCCAGCGGCCCGGCGACGTGATCACGCACTACGGAGGCCGCACGGTCGAGGTGCTCAACACCGACGCCGAGGGCAGGCTGGTGCTCGCGGACGCCCTCGCGTACGCGGACGACGTCCTCGACCCGGACACCGTGGTCGACCTCGCCACGCTCACCGGAGCCATCGGCATCGCCCTCGGGCGCGACATCGGGGCGGTCTTCTCCTCCAGCGACGATCTGGCCAAGGAACTGCTGGAGGCCGGCAAGGCGTCCGGCGACCCCCTGTGGCGCATGCCGCTGATCGAGGACTACCGGCCGGCCCTCGACTCCCCGGTGGCCGACCTGTCCAACGTCGACGCCGAGGGCAAGTTCGGCGCGGGCGCGGTCACCGCGGCGCTGTTCCTGCGGGAGTTCACCGGCGGGCGGCGCTGGGCCCACCTCGACATCGCGGGGGTGTCCCGCAGCACCACCGACGACGGCGTCATGACCAAGGGCGCGACCGGGTTCGGCACCCGTCTGATGCTGGAGTGGCTGGGCCGGGGTCTGTCGTAGCTCCTAGTTCGCGATCTTGATGGCTGCGAGGAGCCCGTCACCCAGGGGCATCATCAGGGCCCGCAGCCGTTCGTCCGTCTTGATCAGCTTGCCCAGCTCGCGGATCGCGACGGTGTCGGGATCGCGCTGTGCCGGGTCGGCCACCCGGTTGTGCCACAGCGCGTTGTCGAAGGCGACGATGCCGCCAAGCCGTAGCAGGCGTACCGCCTCGGCGAGGTAGTCGCCGTACTCCTGCTTGGCGGCGTCGCAGAACACCAGGTCGTAGCCGCCGTCGGCCAGACGGGGGAGCACATCCAGGGCGCGCCCGCCGATCAGGCGGATCTTGCTGCCGGAGAACCCCGCCTCGGCGAAGGCCTGGCGGGCCAGCCGCTGGTGGTCGGGCTCGACGTCGACGCTGGTCAGCGTGCCGTCCGGCCGCATGCCGCGCAGCAGCCACAGTCCCGAGACACCGCAGCCGGTGCCGACCTCGACCACGGATCTCGCGCTGATCGCCGTCGCCATGAAGCACAGCGCCGCGCCGCCACCGGGCAGGATGGGAACGGCCCCCACCTCGGTGCCGCGCCGCCTGGCGGCCAGCAGCACCTCGTCTTCGGGATGGAACTCCTCCGCGTAGGCCAGCGTGGCCTCCACCGGATCAGTCGGCGTCGGGGCCATCGGCCTCTCCCTCCCCGCTTTCGCCGTACGCACGTATTGGTCGCAGCCTAGGGGAGTCGGGGCCGAACGGGAACTCACGCCACAACGGGTACGTTGCACGCTTTGAACGACCTTTGTTCAAGGGCGTCAAAGAACACAGTCCGGCCTCGTTGGTTCGTGGGTACGCAGGAAGGGACGAAAGCAGGCACTATGGCTGTAGCGGTGGTCCCGGAGAGAGGAGTGCTGGTGGACGACAACCACCAGGCTGATACTCCCGACAGCGCGTTTCCGGGGGGAGACCCCCGGCTGCCCGATGGAGGCTGGACACCTCCGACATGGGAGGAGGTCGTCCGCGACCATTCGGCGCGCGTCTACCGGCTGGCCTACAGGCTCACCGGCAACATCCACGACGCCGAGGACCTCACGCAGGAGGTCTTCGTCCGGGTGTTCCGTTCGCTGTCCAGCTACACCCCGGGCACCTTCGAGGGATGGCTGCACCGCATCACCACGAACCTCTTCCTGGACATGGCGCGGCGCAGGCAGCGCATCCGGTTCGAGGGGCTCGGCGACGACGCCGCCGAGCGTCTGCGCGGGCGTGAGCCGTCTCCGGCCCAGGTGTTCGACGACTCCCAGCTGGAGCCCGACATCCAGGCGGCTCTCGACGCGCTCCAGCCCGAGTTCCGTGCGGCCGTGGTGCTGTGCGACATCGAGGGCCTGTCCTACGAGGAGATCGCGGCGACGCTCGGCGTCAAGCTGGGCACCGTTCGCAGCCGCATCCATCGCGGTCGCAGCCAGTTGCGGGAGGCACTCGAGCACCGGGCACCCCGTCGCGACGAACTCCCCCCGACCGTTAGCAGGGAGGGAGCATGAGCCATCTCGGAGAGCGCGCTTCCGCGCTCCTTGACGGTGAGCTTGGTCACGCCGAGCGAGAGCGTGCTCTGGCGCATCTGACGTTCTGCGCGGACTGCCGCGCAGAGCTCGATGCGATCAGGGCGCTCAAGAGCCGTCTTCGATCACTCGACCCGCCCGCCGTCCCGGCGGACCTCACGATGTCCCTTCTGCGGATGTCCGAGCCCGGCGGGCCGCTCCCGCCGCGGGTGCGTCCGTTTCCGAACCCGTCCTACTCTCTGACCAGCGCTCCGATCGACAACAGGCCGCGGCGCAGCGGCGGTTTCGCGGGGCCCGGCCGCTCGGGCGGCCGGCGCGCGGGTTATGTGGCGGTCGGCGTCGCGTCGGCGGCCGTCGCGCTCGGCACGCTGTTCATGGTCGGAGGCGCCGAGAGCAGGCCGTCGGCCCCGCCGGTCGAGATGTTCGCCAACCAGCACCGCGCCACCACTCCGGCAGGTCAGGTCATGCCGGGGCGCACCGGCACGACTTCCCGGCAACCCTGACCCGGGGACACGGGTCACCACTCCCCCCGTCCGTGCCGTTCACGCCGACGCGGGCATACGATCGGATGGACCCTTCCGGGCGCGGGCTTACGGCGCTCGTATGGGGTCCGAGCGAGAATCTGGCGTAGCCCACGTTGACTGGCCTCGGGAGTGAGCGTTCGATGACCGACGAGACACGTACCTTCGATTCAGGGGACGTGGCCACTCCCTCCCAGCATTCCTGGGAAGGCTCGGCGTCGGGGTCCACCGGCTCCAGCGGGATGCGCGTCAGGCCCGAGTTCCTGCCCGCCTCCGAGGGGTGGCCCACGAGCGGCCCCGACGCGTTCACCGGGCCCAACCCCTTCGCGGCGAGCGGCGGAGGCCGCGATCCCTTCGCCCCCGCGAGCGGTGCGGGCCGTGATCCCTTCGCCCCCGCCGACGCGGGGCGCGACCCCTTCGGCAACGACAACACCGGGCCGATCCCGTTCGCGGCCGACGCGCCGCGTCACGGTGGCGAGGAGTCCGGCTGGGGCAACCCGTCCGGCGGGCCTCTGCCGCCCTCGCCCGGCGGCCCCTTCGGGCCGACCCCGCCGCCTCCTCCGCTCAACCCCTTCGGCATGGGTCCCGGCTGGGCTCCGCCTCCCGGCGCCCCCCGCGCGGAAGCCGCTGCCGCACGCGGGCCGAAGACCGGGACGCTCACGGCCCTCGCCGTCGTGATCGCCCTGGTGGCCTCGACGGCCGGGAGCGTCGGCACCTACCTGCTCACCCGCCACGGCTCGGGCGTCGACCCCTCCTACAGCCTCGGCACGCCGACCGGCGCGATCGTCAACCGCGCGCCCGACTCGGTGGCGGGCGTCGCCTCAAGGGTCCTCCCGAGCGTGGTCTCGCTCGACGTGAAGGGCAACAACGAGGCGGGCACCGGCTCCGGCTTCCTGATCAAGGGCGGCTACATCGTCACCAACAACCACGTGGTGGCCGCGGCGGCGCAGACCGGCAACATCAAGGTGACGTTCAGCACCAAGAAGTCGACCACCGGCAAGATCGTCGGACGCGACCCGAGCTCCGACATCGCCGTCGTCAAGCCCGACCAGACCTTCGGCGCCCCCGAGATCACTCTGGGCAACTCCGACCGGGTCGTCGTGGGCGACCCCGTCATCGCGATCGGCTCGCCCCTCGGGCTCACCGGCACCGTGACGACGGGCATCGTGAGCTCGCTCAACCGTCCCGTCACCGCGGGCGGCGAGAGCGGGTCCGAGTCGTCGTTCATCAACGCCATCCAGACCGACGCGGCGATCAACCCGGGCAACTCCGGTGGCCCGCTGGTGAACGCCGCCGGCGAGGTGATCGGCGTCAACTCCGCGATCGCGACGCTCGGCAACAGCTCGTTCGGCTCACAGAGCGGCAGCATCGGGCTGGGCTTCTCCATCCCGGTCAACCACGTGCGGCGGATCGCCGAGGAGCTGGTCACCACCGGCTCGGCGAAGAAGTCGCGCATCGGCGTCCAGCTCGACGAGAACTACCAGGGCGACGGGGTCCGCATCGCCACCGCCACGGAGCAGGGGCAGGAGCCGGTGATCGCCGGCGGCCCGGCCGACAAGGCGGGCCTGAAGCCGGGCGACGTCATCCTGGAGATCGACGGCACGCCCATGACCCAGCCGTCCGAGCTGATCGTCACGATCAGGAGCAAGGCGCCCGGCGACAAGGTGACCGTCAAGTACCAGCGCGGTGGCCAGGAGAAGACCGCCACCGTGATCATCGACGCCGTTCCGGTCCCGACGCCGCAGCCTTCATGATCGGGTGTCCTGTTTGGTGCCCATTGCCGGACCGGGGTATTAGTCTGGATGTAGCCAGGTCGCCGTTGGACGGTCCCGGTCAACGGCAGGCGTGGGCACAGGAGAGCGTAGGAGATCACCGTGTTCGGACTCGGCTGGCCTGAGGTTCTGGCACTCGTGGTCATCGCCCTGCTCGTCTTCGGGCCTGAGAAGCTTCCGCAGGCCGCCAAGCAGGCGGGCGGCATGCTGCGCCAGGTCAGGCAGATGGCCAACAACGCCAAGACCGACCTGCAGGACAACCTCGGCCCCGAGTTCGCCAACTTCGACCCCACCGACCTGCATCCGAAGAACTTCGTCAGGAAGCACCTCCTGCAGGATCTCGAGGACGACTGGAACCGGCCCGCCGCCGAGAACACCCCGGACTACTCCGATTCCCCCGTCGGCTCCTTCGCCACGGCGGGCGCCGGCGAGCTGGGATACGGCGAGATCCCGCCGTACGACTCCGAGGCCACCTGAGCCTTCGGCTACACGCGAAAGAGGGGCCATCCCGTCACAGGGATGGCCCCTCCGCTGCGTTGTGGCGGGGCTTCAGCGGCCGGATGGGGACAGTCCGAGCTGGAGGCCCTTGATGCTGCCCGACTTCTTGCTCAGGCCCTCGGCGATGCGCCGGAGCTCCATCGCGGCGGGCGAGTCGGGGTCGGTGAGCACGAGCGGCTTGCCGTTGTCGCCCCCCTCGCGCAGGCGCAGGTCGATCGGGACCTGGCCGAGCAGCGGCACCCGGGATCCGAGGGTGCGGGTCAGCCCGTCGGCGACGGCCTGGCCACCGCCCTCCCCGAAGACCGCGATGCGCTCGTCGCAGTGGGGGCAGGGGAGCCAGGCCATGTTCTCGATGACGCCGGCGATCTGCTGGTGGGTCTGCGTGGCGATGGACCCGGCCCGCTCCGCGACCTCCGCCGCGGCCTGCTGCGGGGTGGTCACGACCAGGATCTCCGCGCCCGGCATGCGCTGCGCGACGGAGATGGCGATGTCGCCGGTGCCCGGGGGCAGGTCCATGAGAAGGACGTCGAGGTCTCCCCAGTAGACGTCGGCGAGGAACTGGTGCAGCGCGCGGTCGAGCATCGGCCCGCGCCACACCACCGGGGTGTTGCCCGGCGGCTTGAACATGCCGACCGAGATCACCTTGATGTCATGCGCCACCGGCGGCATGATCATGTCCTCGACCTTGGTCGGACGATCGCTGACCCCGAGCATGCGGGGGATGGAGTGCCCGTAGATGTCCGCGTCCAGGACGCCGACCTTGAGACCCGACGCCGCCATCGACGCGGCGAGGTTGACGGTGACCGACGACTTGCCGACCCCGCCCTTGCCGCTCGCGACGGCGAAGACCCGGGTCAGCGAGCCCGGCTTGGCGAACGGGATCTCCTTCTCGGGACCTCGGTTGCCGCGCAGCTTGGTCTGCAGGGTCTTGCGCTGCTCGGTGCTCATGACGTCGAGGTCGACGTGGACGCCGGTGACGCCGTCCACCTTGGAGACGGCGGCGGTCACCTCGCGGGTGATGGTGTCGCGCATGGGGCAGCCCGCGACGGTCAAGTAGACCCCGACTCGCACCACCCCATCGGGGGAGATATCGACGCTCTTGACCATGTCAAGGTCGGTGATCGGCCGGCGGATTTCCGGGTCGTTGACCGTTGCCAACGCAGCCGTCACCAATTCTGGGGTTGGTGCCATGGATCCATGCTACGAACCCAGGGCCGATCCGACGAACTCCGCACCCTCTCGTAGGGGCCAAGAGAGGCCAAGAGGGAGGTGTATGTGTTTATGCAACCTTCTAGGATGACCGCGTGACGTCCATGACGGCGGAGATCACCCCGCAGCAGCTCATCGTCTGGCGCATGCTGCAGCGGGCCCAGGCGCACATAACCCGGAGCCTTGAGGGCGAGCTGCTGAGCCGGCACCATCTGGCGCCCGCCGCCTACGACGTGCTGCTCCAGCTCTCCGAGAACGCCGACCGCCGGCTGCGCATGAACGACCTGGCCGAGCGGGTGCTGCTGTCGCGCAGCGGGCTGACGCGGCTCATCGACCGCCTGCAGCGTGACGGGCTGGTCGAGCGCGAGGCCTGCCCCAGCGACGCCCGCGGCCTGTTCGCCGTGCTGACCCAGGCGGGTGACCAACGTCTCTCCGAGGCCACCCCCACCTACCTTCGCGCCATCCGGGGGCAGTTCCTTGACCTGCTCGACGAGGAGGAGCTGCGGCAGTGCGCCGACATGCTCACGAAGCTCTTCCCGCAGGTCTCCGTCTGATCTCACTCGGGGCTGTTGAAGTCCCTGCCGCCGGGAGCCGCGTCCCGGCGTGATCCGTCCTGCCGGGCGGGTGACTCGCGTATCTCGTCCAGCAGGCGCTCCAGTTCGCCCCTGATGTAGTCGCGGGTGGCCAGGTCGCCGAGGGCCAGGCGCAGCCCGGCGATCTCCCGCGTGAGGTACTCGACCTCGGTCTGGTTGCGCTCGGTGGTCATCCGGTCCTGCTCGCTCTGCACACGGTCGCGGTCGGCCTGGCGGTTCTGCGCGAGCAGGATCAGCGGAGCGGCGTACGAGGCCTGAAGGGACAGGATCAACGTGAGGAAGATGAACGGATACGGGTCCCAGGCCAGGCTCCTGGGCGCCAGCGTGTTCCAGGTCACCCAGACCGCGATGAACCCGGTCATGTAGACCAGGAAGCGAGCCGTGCCCAGGAAGCGCGCGATCTGCTCGGACAGGCGTCCGAAGGCTTCGGGGTCGTAGTGCGGGCGGATGGAGCGGCGGAGCTCCCGGGGTTGGTCGAGCCGGTTAACCGCCACCGGTCACCTCCGGCGGCCCGGACCCGGGCGTGCCGTCGTCCGATCCGTTGGCGCCGGGCGCCTGCTCATCCCGCTCGCGCCAGTCGGGGGGCAGCAGGTGATCGAGTACGTCGTCCACCGTGACCGCCCCGACGAGCCGCCCGAGCTCGTCCACCACCGGGGCCGCCACGAGGTTGTAGGTGGCCAGGTACGACGTGACGCCGTGCAGGGACAGCTCCGGGCGGATCGGGTCGATGGTGTTGTCGATCGCGCCCCCCACCAGCGTGGAGGGCGGCTCGCGCAGCAGTCGCTGGAAGTGGGCCACGCCCAGGTACCTGCCGGTGGGCGTCTGGACCGGGGGCCGGGTGACGTACACCTGTGCGGCGACCGCGGGGGTGATGTCCTGGCGGCGGATCTCGGCGAGGGCCTCGGCGATCGTCGCGTGGGGTGGCAGCACGATCGGCTCGCTGGTCATCATGCCGCCCGCGGTGTTCTCGGCGTACGTCAGCAGGCGCCGCACGGGCGCGGCCTCGCGGGGCTCCATGCGCGCCAGCAGCGCCTCGGCCTGCCTGGGCGGCAGGTCCTGGAGCAGGTCGGCGGCGTCGTCCGGGTCCATGGCCGCCAGCACGTCGGCCGCGCGCTCGGCGTCCAGGCGGCTCAGGATGCCGATCTGGTCGCGTTCCGGCAGCTCCTCCAGCACGTCGGCGAGCCGGTCGTCGTCCAGCGCGGCGGCCACCTCGGCCCGCCGCTTGTCGGGCAGGTGGCGCAGGGCGTTGGCCAGGTCGGCGGGGCGCGTCTCCTCGAAGGCGGCCAGGAGGTTGGCGGCGCCCTGATCCTTCTGCACGACGCCGAACCCGGTGACGTCCGACCAGTCCACGACCAGCGTCTCACCGCGCCTGCGGCGCAGCCCCCGTCCGGCGCCTCCGCGCATCACCGCGACCTTGGTGATCAGCCACTCGCCGCTCCTGCTGCGCTCCATGGCGAGGTCGAGCACGGTGACCTTCTCGCCGCCGGTCTCCACGGTCAGGTCGAGCAGCTCTCCGATGGCCAGGGACTCGGTCGCGTGCTTCTCGAAGCGCCGCAGGTTGATGCTGCCCGTGAAGACGACGGCGTCGGCCTCGATGTTCTGCAGCCGGGTGATGGGGAGGAACACGCGCCGTCGCGGTTGGACCTCGACGACCAGGCCGTGCACGCGGGGCGGGTCGTGGGCGCGTATGGCCACCACGACGTCCCGGATCCGCCCGATCTGGTCGCCGGCGGGGTCGAAGACCGGGGTTCCGGCCAGCCGAGCGACGAAGATCCTCACTATCGCAGCGTACGAGGTCATGGGGGGTGCCCCGTGTCTGCCTCCAGTAAAAGCCGTCTCAGCGTACGGTCGCTCCTTGATCTCGCCAATCTCCGTATGACAGCATCAAAACCATCTAACGGTCATTACGGGGATGGTGGCATATGAGGGGCGCGGCGCTGGCGGTGGCGGTCGTGTCGGCCTGGAGCTTTGGTTTCTCCGGGCCCATGGCGAAGTTCGTCGGAGCCGGAGGCCTGACCCCTCTGCAGGCGGTATGGGTGAGGATGGCGGGCGCGGCCGTCCTGCTCTTCTTGATCGTCGCCGCGTTCCGGCCGAAGGCCCTGCGCGTCCCGCCAGGCAGGCGAGGGTTCTTCGCCGCGTACGCGCTGATCGCCGTGGCAGGGGTCCAGGCGCTGTTCTTCCTGGCCCTCACCCGGCTCCCAGTCGGGGTGGTGCTCCTGCTGGAGTACACCTCGCCGGTGCTCGTCGTGTTCTGGGTGCGGTTCGTCAGGCACGTACGGCTGCCGCGCTCGGCGTACGCGGGGGCGGTGATCGTGCTGGTCGGGCTCGCCGTCGTCGTCGAGGTGTGGCGCGGGATGAGCCTGGACGGCGTCGGGCTGCTCCTGTGCCTCGTCGCCGCCGCCTGCTGCGCGGGCTACTTCCTCATGAGCGACGGCTTCGGCGACGACATCGACCCGCTCGGCCTCATCGCCTGGGGCCTCGCGGGCGCCGCCGTGGTCCTCGCGCCGATCTCCCGGGCCTGGGACATCCCCTGGGCGGCCTTCGGGACGAGCGTGACGCTCGGCGGGCACACCCTCCCTGTGATCGCCGCCGCCCTGTGGCTCATCGCGATCGCCACCGTGCTGGCGTACGTCACGGGGGTCATCGCGGTCCGGCGGCTCTCGGCGGCGGTCGGGGCCACCGTGGCGTCCCTGGAGGTCGTCACGGGCGCGGTGATCGCGTGGGTCCTGCTCGGCGAGCACCTCGGCACGGCCCAGATCACGGGCGGCGCCATCGTGCTGGCCGGGGCCCTGCTGGCTCAGACGGCCACTTCGGGCGTCAGCCGTACGATCGAGGAGGCGGAGGCCCAGCGGGCCGGGAGCCCCGCCGCGTCGACCGCGTTGAGCCGCTCCTTGGCCAGCGCCGCCACGGCGCCGGCCTCGGCCTCCGACAAGGACGCCTGATCGACGACGTGAACGTGGGCGTCGAAGGAGACCAGCTCGGCGCCGTTGTCCTTGCTGCGCAGCGTCACCCTGACGCGTGACGCCTCCACCAGGCCGGGGAGCGACTGCTCCCCGCCGCCGGTGACGATGTAGATCGCGCCGTCGTGCCAGGTGTGCCACGCCAGCCGATCACGCCCCGACAGCGAGACCCACAGGACGCTCGACTTCTTGGCACCTTCTTCGATCAGCGACGAACTCACACCCAGCAATCTACGACGCCCGCGTCTCATCGGGTACCAAAGCAGCGGCGGTCGCCCACGAATCGGTCAGATCGGTGGACATCCGGCCACGGGCGCCCGAGGGCACAAGCGGCCTCAGTGGCCGGTGAGCTTCCAGGCGGCGGGGAGCAGGCCGGCGGCGGCCAGCACCTTCAGGCCGTCCCCGATGAGGAACGGCACGACACCCGCGGACAGGGCGGCCGGCAGGTCGAGGCCCGTCGCCACCATCAGCCATGGCACGCCGATGGCGTAGATGAGCAGGGTGCCGAGGGTCATCGTCGCGATGGTGCGCAGCGGGGTGCGGTCGCCGCCCCTGCTCGCGAGCGCCCCCACGACCGAGGCGGCGAGGACGAAGCCGACGACGTACCCGAGGGTGGCGTTGCCGCCCGACGGAGCGAACCACGGCACGCCGAGTTGCCCGATCGCGAGATAGAGCGCCATGCCGAGGAAGGCCCTCGGCAGGCCCAGCGCGGCACCGGCGAGCAGGACGGCGAAGGTCTGCAGCGTGAACGGCACGGGCGTGCCGGGGAGCGGGATGCTGACCTGCGCGGCCAGCCCGGTCAGACCCGCCGCGCCCACGACCAGCGCGATGTCACGGACGAGCTTTCCAGGAATGAGGTCGGACAGTACGGCGGGCCGAACCGCTATGGACGCGTCAGTCATTGGCCATCTCCCCCTTGCGGAATCCCCTTTACCGAGGCTTGAGGTCCATTGTCGGGCCAGAGGCCGTTGAATCCCTACCGGATCCGTGCCAAGAACCAGGGGTGGCCTTTGTGACGCCCCCACAGGCGTGTGGCGGAGGCACGCCACTACCGTGGGCCTATGCGCTCCCGTCGTTCCTGTCTCGCCGTCCCCGGCAGCAATCTCCGTTTCCTCGACAAGGCGCAGGGGCTCCCCGCCGACGAGGTCTTCTTCGATCTTGAGGACTCGGTCGCCCCGCAGGCCAAGGAGCAGGCCAGGAAGAACATCGTCACGGCGCTGCGCACAGGCGACTGGACGGGCAAGATCCGGGGCGTGCGGGTGAACGACCTGTCCACCGAGTGGACCTACCGCGACGTGATCGAGGTCGTCGAGGGAGCCGGCGACGTGCTCGACTGCCTGCTGCTGCCCAAGGTCGAGGACGCCGTCCACGTGGTCTGGCTCGACCTGCTGCTCACGCAGATCGAGAAGGCGAACGGGCTGCCGGTCGGCCGCATCGGCATCGAGGCGCAGATCGAGAACGCCCGGGGCCTGGTCAACGTCGATGCCATCGCCGCCGCGTCGCCGCGGCTGGAGACGCTGGTGTTCGGCCCGGCCGACTTCATGGCCTCGACCAACATGAGGACGCTGGTCGTCGGGCAGCAGCCCCCCGGGTACACCGAGGGCGACGCCTACCACTACGTGCTCATGCGGATCCTCATGGCCGCCAGGACATGCGACCTGCAGGCGATAGACGGGCCGTACCTGCAGATCAAGGATCTCGACGGGTTCGACAAGGTCGCTCGCAGGTCGGCGGCGCTCGGCTTTGACGGCAAGTGGGTGCTTCACCCGACGCAGATCGAGTCGGCCAACGAGGTGTTCTCCCCGTCGCAGGAGGACTACGAGCACGCCGAGCTGATCCTGGACGCGTACGAGCACGCCACGACGGTCGACAGGCGGGGCGCGGTCATGCTGGGCGACGAGATGATCGACGAGGCCTCGCGCAAGATGGCGCTGGTCGTCGCCGCCAAGGGACGGGCGGCCGGGCTCAGGCGCACGAAGACCTTCGCCCCGCCCGCCTAGAACGTGACGCCGAACGTCGTGAACAACCAGTAGGACGACGTCAGCCAGAGGCCGGTGATCGCTGTGAAGGCCGGCCCGCCGAGGATCGGCGGCGTCCAGCCGGGCAGGTCGCGCCGGCGGGTGTCCATGGAGAAAGACGCACAACGGCATCCAGGCGTGGGACGCCCCTGCGGGGTGAGGAGAATGGCGGTATGCACGATCCGTCGCAGGCGCACCAGCCACAGCCGGAGCCGGGGCCATCGGGATTCGGGCATCCGTCGCAGGCGCACCAGCCGCCGCCATCCCCGGGATTCGGGCAGCCGCCGGCGGCCCGCCCGTACTACCCGGGGGCCCAGCCCTGGCAGGCCCCGCCGGCGCCGAGGCCCTGGCTCGTGCCGCCTCCGCCCGGCACGCGGTACGACCACCTGGCGCGCACTCCTCTGCACCGCTGGTGGCGTCCCATCGTGGGGACCGTCATCATCGCCGCGGCGTTCGTGGGCATCGGGCTCCTCGTGATCTTCGCCGGTGTGATCGTCGCGGGGTTCCTGGGCATCCCGGTGATCATGCGGGGGGACCGGCTGTTCGGCAATCAGGTGTTCGAGCTGGCGGTGCTGCTGCTGTCGATCGCGCTGGTCCTCCCGGTCGTGTTCGGCACCGCGTGGCTGGTCCAGCGCCGCCCGCCGGGCACTCTCTCGTCCGTGCTTGGGCGCCTGCGCTGGGGGTGGTTGCTGATCTGCCTGGGCGTGGCCCTCGTGGCTCTCTTCCTCGGCCAGGCCGCCATGGTCGTGACGTACATCGTGACGGGGGAGGACCTCGGGAACCTCTTCGGCTGGGTCGGATGGGACAGGTTCCTGCCGGGCCTGGTGGTCATCCTGTTGCTGGTGCCGTTCCAGGCCGCGGCGGAGGAGTACATCTTCCGCGGATGGCTGCTCCAGGCGTTCGGCGCCTACTTCACGACCCCGTGGCCCGGCATCCTGCTGGGCGCCGCGGCGTTCACCTCGCTGCACGCCTACACCGACTGGGGCATCATCGACGTCTTCGGCTTCGGCGCCCTCATGGGATGGCTCGCCATCCGTACGGGCGGCCTGGAGGCGCCGATCGCGCTGCATGTGATCAACAACGTGGTGAGCTTCCTGCCCGCCGCCGCCTCCGGCGATCTCGGGGACGCCCTGAAGCAGGGCGCCGTGCCGTGGCAGGCGCTCTCCGGAACCGTCGTGCAGTTGGGCTTCTTCGCCATTGCGGTCGTGATAATCGCCCAGAAGCGGGCAATTCAGACCGTCTCTAGATAAATCTGACTAGAGAGGTCTCGCCAGAAGGGGCCTCGGCATGTTGCCCTGGAAGTGTGCGGGCCGGCAGTCGGTCCCAGGGAGGTGCGCACTGGCGGCGAGGGCGAGAGCGACCACCATTTCACCCAGACATGTGATCACTGGGCATGGGTTGGGTATCGGTACGATCGCAGGTGATCTGTTGTCGATGCAATGGATGAGCTGGAGTTCGGTGGAACGGTCCCGAATCACGGCCTTCAGACTGGGTTAGGCTGCCTACGAGGAGGTGCTGAGCGTGGCCTCGGGCCCCCACGACCCGCGCTCGTCATGGTGGTCGGCAGGCGATGGCGCCGACCACGGAAGCACGTCACGCCCAAACGGGTCCCACCAGGCCCACATGCCACCTCCGACCCTGCACCACTCCCCGCCCGACCCCTCGGACACCCGTTCCCGGAGCCTCCCACTGGACTCACCGTGGGCTCTTCCGCCCTTCGGGGCGCCCACTCCCGACGACGGCTCCTCCACGCCTGAGGACCCCGTTGCGGAGCCGCCGAGGCAGTCCTCGGCCGGGCGCCACCCCTACGCGCGGCCATACGGCGGCGCGAGCGCCGAGCCCCGCCACAGCGCCGGCCGCGCGTCCCCCGAGGCCTCGGACGATGCGCCCCCTGGATGGGTGCCCGAGGCGCCTCCGGAGGAGCCGGACGAGCCGGCGTGGCCCCCGCGCCGGCTGGTGAACCGTCCCGACAAGCTCGTCGCCTCAGGCCCGCCCCGTACGCCGCCGCGCACGCCGTCGCGGGCCCACACGCCCCCGGCGCCCGAGTGGGACAGGCAGGGGATCAGGGTGGAGCCCAGCATCCCCGCCGAGCCCGAGGAGGCCCCGGAACCCGAGATCGTGCCCGGCACCGGCATCTCGTCCGAGCCTTCCGGCCCGTACACCCGCGACGTCCCGGCCGAGGAGCGGATCGGCAGGCCCCCCGGAGGACGTCCCGCCCGCCCTTCCCGTCCCGACATCCTCGTGGCGTCCGGCCCGGCGCGCCCGCGCGGCGGCGGGCGCGGCCGTCACCACCGCGACCAGGCGGCTCCGAGACCACCGCGAGAGCCCCGCCCGCCCCGTCGCGGGCCCGGGCGCGGCCTGCTGACCCCGATCTTCGTGGTCGTCGTGCTGCTCGCGACGGCCGGCCTCGGACTGGTGATCGTCAACTGGGTGAACTCCCCGACCAGCTCGGGGCTCCGGCTGGCGGCGGGCGACGGCGGCTCCGGCGACCAGGCCTTCGTGGCCCCGCCCGGCATCAGCGGCAACGGCTCCAGCCAGGTGCTCAACGCGGTCACCTCCGTCGGATCGACCGTGGTCGCGGTCGGCAGCGACACGACCAGCCCGGTGCCCCGGCCGCTCTTCCTGGTCTCACCCGACGGCGGCAAGTCCTGGGAGCTCGGCAGGGTATCCGGGCCCGCCGGGTACCTGCCCGCGGGGTCGGCGGGCCGCGTCACCGGCGGCGCGGGTCGTTGGCTCGCGGCCGGGACCGAGGCGCCGGGCTCTGCCGGCGCCTCCGCCCGGGGCATGTGGACCAGCACCGACGGGCGTTCGTGGACGGCGGTCGACCCCTCGCGGCTCTCGGTCTTCTGGAACGGCGACCGGATCACCGACCTGGCGCGGACGGCCGGTGGTTTCGTGGCCGTCGGCTCCACCACCCTCCAGGACGGCGGGTACGGCCCGGTGGCCTGGGTGTCGCCGGACGGGCAGAGCTGGAGCCGCGTCGACACCGGCCAGATCGGCGCCACCGACAAGGTGCGGGCCATCCGCGCGGTGGTCGCCAAGGGAGACGCCGTCGTCGCGCTGGCCGACCCGGGCAAGGGCGACACGACCTCGGTCATCCTGCGCTCCCCGGACGGCGGCAGGACCTGGCTCCGTACGGCCGCCGCGCTGCCCGGCGTGCGGCCCGAGCCCGGCGCGCTCGCGGTGGCCGCCAAGGGGTTCCTGATGGTGCCGACCCTGCAGAAGTCGAACGCCGGAGAGGTCCGCGTCTACTGCTCCGACCTCGGAGACGAGTGGCGCCAGTGCGGGGTGATCGGCGGGCTCGGACGTGAGGCGACCGGCGTGCGCGGCCTCGCGACCTCCGCCGCAGGGGTCGCGGCGGTCGCCGAGTCGGGCTGGGAGCGCTACGGCGTCTTCACCAGCACCGATGGCAAGAACTGGACCGAGAGCACCGACCTCGGGCAGATCCCCGGCACGCTGCGCGGCCTCGCCATCACCGACGCCGGCACGCTCGTCGCCGCGGGTGACCAGCGGGCCGGAGGCCTGGACAACCTGCCGGTGCTGATGACGGCCGCCAAGGGCAAGCCGGCCGCGCCGGTGCCGCTCGCCGAGATCAGCGGGCTGACCCGCTCGGCCCGCGAGACCACCGCCCTGGTCGCGGCGGGGAACTCCTTCGTCGCGGTCGGCTCGGTCAAGGGCGACGCCGGCATCTGGACCAGCGCCACCGGCCAGAACTGGAAGGCCGTGACCTCTCCGGCACTCGGCGGATCGGGCAGGCAGACGCTCAACGACGTGGCCCACGGTCCCCAGGGATGGCTGGCGGTGGGCAGCACCACGGCCGATTCGGCGTTCGTCAGGCCGCTGCTCGCCACCTCGGCCGACGGGCGCTCCTGGCGCCACGCGCCGGAGTCCCCCGCGCTCGGGTCGTCCGGGCGGTACGCCGTGGTCCCGCGCGTGGTGGCCGCCGGACCCAAGGGATACGTGCTGGCGGGCGACGACAGCGGCCCCGACGGCGTGGTGGCCGCGCTGTGGTTCTCCGCCGACCTGCGCCGCTACTCCCGCGCCGCGCCGCAGAGCCTCCCGGCCGGCGGCGCCGACGTGCGCATCGAGGACGTCGTCGCGACCCCGGACGGGTTCCTCGCGGTCGGCGGGTCAGGTACGGCGGGCCGTACGTCGGGGGTGGTCTGGGTCTCGCGCGACGGGCTGACCTGGACCGCTCGCAAGCGCGTGATCCCCGAAGGGGCGCGCTCGGCGAGCCTGCGCAGGGTGCTTCTCAACGACCGCGACGTCGTGGCCGTGGGCAGCGCGATGAACGACAAGGGAGTCGAGCAGCCGTTCGCGGCCGTCTCCGGGGACGACGGGGTCACCTGGCAGTACTCCTGGCTCCCCGCCGACGCCGCGGCCACCGTGCTGGACATGACCACCTCGGACTCAGGCCTGGTCGCCGTGGGATCGTACGGCCCGCCCGCGACCGGGGACAGCGCGGTCTGGACGTCGCCGGACGGCCACGACTGGCAGCGCCACACCCTGACGGGGGACGGCATGGCGGGCGACGGCGCCCAGTGGCTCGGCGCGATCGCCGTGATCGAGGACAGGGTGGTCGCGCTCGGCCGCTCGACGACCTACACCTCCGATCACCTCACCCTGTGGCGGACGACGTTCAGCCGCTGACGCCGGAGTCCAGCACCTGCCACGCGATGAGCGTGTCCAGGAGCCCGGAAGTGAGCGGCAGCCGCGCGAGCTCGCCGGGGGCGAACCAGCCCACGGCGGCCGCGTCGTCGCCCGGCCGTGGCGTGCCGGCGCCGGCGGTCGCGAAGTAGTCGTGGATCTCGTACACGACGCCGCCGGGGCCAGGCCGCTCCACGGTGCCCGCCAGGGCGCCGACCGACACCGGCAGGCCGGTCTCCTCCATGAGCTCGCGCGCCAGGGCGACGGCGTCGGGCTCGCCGGGCTCGACCCGGCCGCCCGGGAGCGACCACAGGCCCTCGCCCGGCGGGTGGCCGCGCCTGATCAGGAGCAGCCGCCCGGCGAGGTCGACGACGATCGCCCCCACGCATCTCACGCGCATAGGCCAAGATTACGCCGGGATAACGAGATGCCCCTTGACTTTCGCGCGTAGACGGAAGCACCGTGGATAACTGTGAGAGCCGCGCCTACCTGCCCTCGGTGTTTCGGCACGCTACGTCCACCCAGCGCATGGTCCAGCGCTTGGCGTTGCGGCGTGCACGGCACCGTCCTGCCCTTCCATCCGAGGCGTCCGTCCGACGAGGCGCTGGATGTGGTCCGCAAGAGTTCGCGTGTCCCCTTCTGGCTGCCGTGGCCGTTGCCGACGGGCTGGCTGGTGACCGGGTTCGGGGACGCCGGCGACGAGCTCACCGGCACTCACGCGGGAGTGGTGGCCCTGTCCGGGCCATCGGTCACCCACGGGCCCGCCGACCTCGTCATCGTGGCGGAGGAGCCGGGCATCGGGCTCGGGGCGGCCTTCGCGGGGCTCGACGGCCCCGATCCCGGGCCGGGGTTCGACCTCGGCCCGCCCAACGCCAAGGTCGACACCCTTGGGCATCCGACGGCGCTCTGGTTGGTGGAGGGCCCGTCCGACCGCGTCGTCTACGTCGGCGAGGCCATGGGGAACTGGCTGTGGGTCATCGGCTGGCCGGCCGAGGCCGGGTGCCTGGTCGAGCTCGCCCAGCTGGTCCTGCGCGACCTGAGAGAGCAGGACCAGGAGTTCGACCTGCCCTACGGCGCCTTCTCGCCGCGTCTCGCAGCCGAGTCGTAGGCTCCGCGTACGGTCGTTCCGGCCGATCATGACCGGGAAACCGGGACAGGGCGTGAGGTTCTTCGTCAAAGTCATCCGTTTGCTTATCGAGACGGGTTCAAGTGTTCGGTAAGGTCGTGGCCGTGACAGCGCGTATCGAGCGAGTGGTGACCGAGGGCGTCGTGGAGATCGACGGCGCCGAATACAAGGTCGAGAACAACACGTGGATCGTGGGCGACGACGATGAGGTCATCGTCATCGACCCCGCGCGCGACGCGGAGGCGATCCTTTCCAGCGTGGGTGAGCGCGAGGTGCTCGCGGTCATCTGCACCCACGGCCTGCCCGACCACGTCGGCGGGGCCATCGAGGTGGCGGCGCGTGACGAGGCGGTCGTCGCCCTCAACCGCAAGGACCGCCAGCTCTGGCGTGACACCTGGCAGGAGACCTACCCCGACATCGACATGGAGGACGAGGGCATCTTCGGCGTCGCCGACGTCGAGCTCGAGGTCATCGCCACTCCCGGCATCACCCCGGGCGGCGTCTCGCTCTACGTCGAGGCGCTGGGCGCGGTCTTCACCGGCAAGACGCTCCTGGCCGACGGGCCGGGCAAGCTCGGCGGGGAGTATCCCGCCCTGGCCGACCAGCTCACGGCGATCGGCGAGCGGCTCTTCACCCTTCCTGCCGACACCAGGGTGCTTCCGGCCCACGGCGAGGAGACCACGGTCGGCGAGCAGGAGCCGCACTTCGACGACTGGCTCGCGGGGTCGCTCACCGGTGCCGGCGCGGCCGCCGCCGAGGGCCCGCTCTCCGACGGCACGCGTGCCTCCGGCATCAAGCTCGACCTCGACGACCAGTGATCCGAGGCCGAGCCCCCGGGTTCGGCCGCGAAGATGATCGATCCGAGATCGAGGCCGCCGTTGTCCGACGCCGGGTTCGCCCGGCGCCGGTGTCCAGTGATCTGCTGCCTTGTGGGGCGGCCTGTGCCTTCCGGGGCGAAGGGAGAGGCTCACCGTGGGGCAACTCGGTCTCGAAGGCATGCCCAGGCGGCTCTATTCGTGCACGCCGTCGCGGCTGAACGCCTGGCTCGACTGCCCTCGGCGCTACCGCTTCACCTATCTCGACCGTCCCGCCCCGCCCAAGGGGCCGCCGTGGGGGCACAACAGCGTGGGCGCCTCCGTCCACAACGCGCTCGCCCAATGGTGGCGCGAGCCGTACGAGCGCAGAACCCCGGCGATGGCGGGCATCCTGCTCACCAAGGGATGGATCACCGAGGGCTTCCGCGACCAGGAGCAGTCCACGGTGTGGCGCGACCGCGCGCGGGCCATGGTCTCGGGCTACACCAGCACCCTCGACCCCTCTGACGAGCCGGTCGGCGTCGAGCGCACCGTCGCCACCCGCACCTCCGTGATCGCGGTCTCCGGGCGCATCGACCGGCTCGACCGGCGCGGCGACGAGCTGGTGGTCGTCGACTACAAGACCGGCAGGCGCCCTCTCACCGAGGAGGACGCCCGCTCCTCGCTCGCGCTGGCGATTTACGCAGTGGCGTCCTCACGCGTGATGCACCGGGAGTGCCGCAAGGTGGAGCTGCACCACGTCCCGACGGGGTCGATCGTCGAGTGGGAGCACACCGAAGAGTCCCTCCGCCGCCACATCGGCCGCGCCGAGGACATCGCGCTGGAGGCCTCGGAGGCCGACGAGCGCTACCGTGCCTGGCGCGCCGACTCCGCCCCGGCGGGCAACGGCTCCCGTACGACCACCTCCGGCGCGGGCTCGCGTACGGGCACGGCGTCTCGTACGGTCGCGGCGGGTGCCGGGCCGGCGCCCGTGCCGCCGGAGATCGACGCGAGCTTCCCCCCGAACACCGGCCCGATCTGCTCCTGGTGCGACTACCGCAGGCACTGCCCGGAGGGCCAGGCCGCCGGCACCGGCCACCAGCCCTGGGACGGCCTCGCGGAGCCCGGCTGACACTCACAGGCCGGTGGTGGCCAGGGTCAGGAGGCGGTCGGCGGTGCCCTCCTGGAAGGAGTGCCGGCTCGCCCAGGCGACGCCCCCCGCGAGGGCCGTCGAGCCGGTCGCGAGCTCGCGCAGTCAGGCGATCAACGCGTCGCGGGGGGAGGGCGACGGGAGGGCCATCGGCGGGGGTCGGACAGTCCCTTGAGCCCCTTGCTCACGTCGTAGCCGGCGGCGCCGAGACGCTCGCGGGCCCCGGTGAGCATCTCGCGGGTGCCGGGCATGAACGCGTGGTCGTGCACGGTCTCCGGCAGGGAGTTCATGCCGAGCCTGAACGCCCGCAGCGCCGCCGTCACGGCCGCCTGCGGCACCTCGGGCAGCAGGCCGTACATCCGCCTGGCCCACGCGGGGAGCGTGTAGTAGCAGAGCGCCCCGAAGGGGAGGTACGCCGGCTTGCCGGGCGTCAGGAACCGAAGATGCCGTGGCATCTTCGGCCAGATCAGGAAGCGGACCGCCGACACCGACTCGGGGGTCACCTCCAGCGCCGGCCGCACGCCGGCGAAGTAGTCGCGCATCTCGGCCATAGAGCCGGGAACGTCCTCCTCGTGCAGGCCGACGTAGGTGGCGCTGCGGCGCTGCTCCCTGAGGTAGCGGTCGGCCTGGGCGCCGGTGAGCCGCAGCCCGCCGCGCCTGGCCGTCTCCAGGTAGGACGACACCTCGGCGCAGTGGACCCACAGCAGCAACTCGGGGTCGTCGACGCGGTGCGTCCTGCCGGTGCCGGGATCCCTGACGCGCAGCCGCCGGTGGATGTCGCGGACGCGCCGGCCGATCGCGTCGGCCTCCTCGGGGCTGCCGAAGGTCACCCGGCCGACGAAGTCGGCGGTGCGGCGCAGGCGCCCGAACGGATCATCCTGGAAGCCGGAGTTCTGCCAGATGCCGCGCATCGCCACAGGATGCAGGGCTTGGAGCATGAGGCCCCTGACCCCTCCCACCCACATGGAGCGGTCGATGTGGACCAGCCAGGTCACCCTGTGCGGCGGCTGGACGACGATCTCGCCGATGCTCGACATAGTAAGTAAAGGATTACATGGCATTGAACCGGCCACCAGGGAGGGGTCGGCGGAGCTGCCGGTGGAGGGCCTGCGGCCTCGGGGTGGGCCGGTAGGCGGCCGGTCGGCGCTGGTGGATCAGCCGGTGTGGAGCAGGCGGTGCTCGGCCTGGTTCCAGAAGCGGGTGAGCGCGTGCGCCGTCGTCTCGGGGGCCTCCACCGCCGGGGAGTGGAGCGCTCCCGGCACCACGACGCAGTCGGCGTCGAGGCGGTGGGCCATCTCGGCCTGGATCGCGGGCGGCCAGCCGTCGTCGTGCTCGCCGTAGAGGACCAGGGTGGCCACGTCGACCTCACTCAGGTCTTCGAGCCGGTCGGGGGCGCCCAGGACCTGCTCGGCCATGGTCATCAGACCGGTCGCCGAGTTCGAGAGCAGCCGCCTGCGCAGGAAGGCCAGGATGTCGTCGGGAACCCCTGCGACGATGGCCTCCGGCTCCAGGCGGTGGGTCCAGAGGTGTTCGAGCCCCACCTCGGGAAGCTCGCGCAGCATGACGCGGCACGCCTTCTCGCGGGGACCGGTGATCCCGGACGGGCCGGAGCTCATCAGCGTGTACGACGCGAGCTTGGTGGCACCGCCGATCACGGCCTCGCGCGTGACCAGGCCGCCGAAGGAGTGGCCGACCAGGTGGACGGGCTCGCCGCCCCCCACCATGGAGGCCACGTGGTCGATGTCCTCGCCGAGGGCCTCGCAGGTGTAGGCCGAGGGGTCGTCGGGCCCCTTGGTCTCGTACTGGCCGCGCATGTCGACCGCGACGACCCGGCGCCCCGCCTGGGCGAGCGTCTGGAAGATCGCGATGAAGTCTTCCTTGCTGCCGGTGTACCCCGGGACCAGGAGCGCCGGCCATCGCTCGGGGACGCCGCGGACGGGCAGGGCCTCCAGGGCCGCGAACGTGCCCACGGAGGTCTCGATCTGCTGCGCACGGACACCAGGAGGCAGCGTTAGGAAGCGCGGCGTACTCACGCGGCACCACGATACTGAGGATTCATCCCGGCAACACCGTCAAACGCTCTACGTCGGTCGCGTGGTTGACTTTCCACTTTCTCACCTGATCCGCTTCACCGCGGCCGGAGCGCGTCGTTCGAACGGCGGGCCGCCCGCGAGGGCTTCCCGCCGTTCTCACCGCTCTTGCCGCTCGGGCCGCGGTCGTTCATATGCGCCGGCCCGTTCAGCTCCTCCTGGTGGGACGCGGGTACGTCGGCCGGCGGCGCTGCTGGACGCGCTCGGAGGCCGCGGAGGGTGCCACATCGTCATCCGTCGCCAGGTCAGGCGACTGGAAGATGATCGAGAACGGAGTCGGCGGGATGATCCGCTCCGGCTCGGTGCGCTCGACGGGCGCGACTCCGAACCCGTCGGGCAGGGCGGGCGCCGGCGTACGCCGTGCGGTCGCTTCGAACTCTTCGGTCCTGATGAGCGCCTCCTGGGCGACTGGCGTGGTCGGGCCGCGATCTGCGGCCGCCGAGGGGGTCACCTCGGCGAGCGCCTCGGACAGTGCGGCCTTGCTCGCGCCCCTGCGGGCGCGCCGCGGGGCGGGAACCTCGGCGGCGACGGGCTCCGGCGACGCCGTGGTGACGGCCTCCGGGGTCTTCACAGCCGCCTGTGGCACGACCGGCTGTGACACGACGGCGGGCCGCTCGGGAGCGAGGATGTCGCCCTCGATGACCGCGTCGGCGGACACGAGCTCCGCCGGCTCGGCGACGCCCGCGGTCTCGGACGTCACGACGTCCTCGGCCGCCTGGCCGCCACGGGTGCGGCGGCGCTGGCGGTTGCGCGCCGGGCGCTCGCGGTGCTCCTGGCGCTCGGACCGCTCGGAGCGGTCGTCACGCTCCTTGCGGGAGCGGTGACGCCCGGTCTCGCCGATGTCCTCGATCTGCTCGGCCTCCAGGCCCGCCCGGGACCGCTGCGCGCGGGGGAGCACGCCCTTGGTGCCCGGGGGGATCTTGAGGTCGGTGTAGACGTGCGGAGAGGTCGAATAGGTCTCGACCGGCTCGGCGAAGTCGAGGCCGAGAGCGTTGTTGATGACCTTCCAGCGAGTGAGCTCCTCCCACTCGACGAAGGTCACCGCGACGCCCGTGCGTCCCGCCCGGCCGGTGCGGCCCGTGCGGTGGACGTAGGTCTTCTCGTCCTGCGGGCAGTCGTAGTTGACGACGTGGGTGACGTCGTCGATGTCGATGCCGCGCGCAGCCACGTCGGTGGCGACCAGAACGTCGATCTTGCCGCTCCGGAACGCGCGGAGGGCCTGCTCGCGCTGGCCCTGCCCGAGGTCGCCGTGCACGGCCGCCGCGGCGAAACCGCGCTCCTTGAGCTGCTCGGAGACCATGTCGCAGGCGCGCTTGGTCTCGCAGAAGACCATCGTGAGCCCGTGGCCCTCGCTCTGCAGCATGCGGCCGACGATCTCGATCTTGTCCATGCGGTGGGTGCGCCAGACGAACTGGATCGTCTTCGACAGGTCCGTGTCGCCGGCGTCGGCGTTCTCGGCGCGCACGTGCGTCGGCCGGGACAGGTAACGGCGGGACAGGGTGACGATCTCGCCCGGCATCGTGGCGGAGAACAGCATGGTCTGCCGCTCGGCCGGGATGAGCTTGATGATGCGCTCGATGTCGGGAAGGAACCCGAGGTCGAGCATGCGGTCGGCCTCGTCCAGGACCAGCATGGACACCTGGCTGAGGTCGAGGTGCTTCTGGTTCACCAGGTCGAGGAGGCGGCCGGGCGTGCCGACGATGACGTCGACGCCCTGCTTGAGCGCCTCGATCTGGGGCTCGTACGCGCGCCCGCCGTAGACGGTCAGGATGCGCGAGCCCAGCTTGCCACCGGCGACGACGAGGTCCTCGGTCACCTGGAGGGCCAGCTCGCGCGTCGGGACGACGACGAGCCCGCGGGGCTTCTTGCGGTTCTTGCGCGGCTTGCCGACGCGCTGCAGCATCGCCACGCCGAAGGCGTAGGTCTTGCCGGTGCCTGTGCGCGCCTGGCCGATGACATCCTGTCCGCTGATCGCGAGCGGAAGGGCCATCTCTTGGATGGGAAACGGTGAGATGATGCCCTCGGTCTCCAGGGCATCAGCGATCTCGGGTATGACTCCAAGGTCTCGGAACGTGGTCAGCTCGGCCTGCCTAAGTCTCCTGCGAAGGCGGGCTTCCGGGACCGCTGGCCGAGTTGGTCTCGTGCCGGGTCCGCGCGGAAAAGCCAACCCTCATCTCGTCTCGGCGACCGCCGCGGCGTAGCTCGCGTGGGGGCTATCAGGCGATGATCTCCCTGAAAACATGACTGCGGTCGCACTCTTACAGGGCAGTGTACTCGATACCACAAGAGCCAGCCGATTTCTTCGTGTTCCGCATGGTGGGTCGCCGTGTCCTTAGGGGGCGCTGAGTCCTCCGCGGCCGGGTCGGAGACCGTGGGCGAAGCTCGTACGCTGCATGCATGAGTGATTCCCCTGCCGGCGTCGTCGAGTTGCTCGGCGTCCTCGCCTACGCGGAGCTGACCGCGTTCCTCAGGCTCGCCGAGGATGCCGCCACTCTCGCTCCCTCGCTGACCGACCGGGCCGCGCTCAGCGGCCTGGCCGCCGCCGAGTACGCCCACTTCGTGCTCCTGCGCGACCGGCTGTCCTGGCTCGGCGCGGACCCCGAGGAGGCCATGGCGCCGTTCGTGTCGTCCCTCGACGACTGGCACGCCCAGACCCGGCCTGGAGACTGGCTGGAGGCCCTGGTCAAGGCCTACGTCGGCACGGGCATCGCGGGGGACTTCTACCGCGAGGCCGCGCGGCACGTGGACCCCGAGACGCGGAAGCTCGTCGACGAGGTGCTGGCCGAGGAGGTCAGGTCGGAGTTCGTGGTCGAGCGGGTGCGGGCGGCGCTGGCCGAGAACCCCGGGCTCGCCGGCCGTCTCGCCCTGTGGGCGCGGCGCATGGTGGGCGAGGCGCTGAGCCAGGGCCACCGGCTCGCCGTCTCCAGGCCGCACCTGGCGCTGCTGCTCGTCTCCGCCTCTGAGGAGGGGCCCGGGGGCCGATCGACGAGGGATGCCGGGCTGGACACCGATCTGGTCGAGATCGGCCGGCTGTTCGCCCGTCTCACCGAGGAGCACGGCAAGCGCATGGCGGCTCTGGGCCTGGTGCCGGGGCCCTAGGCGAGAAGGTTTCGGACTCCTGGCCAATTAGGTGCCGTGATCGAGCGGCGCGAAAGCCCCGAGCGGTTGTAGCGTTCGAGACATGAGGGCCTCGCGCCGCTACGGCAGTTCCTTGATGAGATGTGGACCCAATCGCTGGACCTCGCGGCCTGTGTTACGAAGGGGGAGCGCGGGCTGCCCGGCCGTCAGCCACAAGCGAGACGTCATCAGGCGCTTCCATCGCCCATGTGGCTGCTCGCTCGGCTCACGCGAGGAATGCACGGGCCTTTGAGCCCGCGCCAGTCCGATCTTCAGGGGCCCGGAGCCGGCCCCCGTGGTCACCCCGGCGCTTTGGGGAGCTCAGGCCCCCCAAAGCGCCAGGCTCAGATCGTGCCGCCGAAGCCGACGACGCGTGAGGCGTCCTCGCCGATCTCGACGAAACCGAGCGAGGAGACCGGGACCACCACGCGCATGCCCTTGGTGTCGGTGAGCGAGAAGACCCCGCGGTCGGCTGCGAGCGAGTTGCGCAACTCCTGCTCCACCTCGTCGGCGGACAGGTCGGTCTCGATGACGATCTCGCGGTGCACGGAACGTACGGCGATCTTGACTTCCATCGGCGAACCTTTCGATTTCGATGAGCTCCGATGAGGCTGTAACCCTCATCGTTACTCTTCGAGTGTCCCGTGACCCCTGTTGATCGCGTCAAGCGAACAACCATGTGGTGCGGGGGGGCGCGCTACGTGGTGCGGGGGAAGCCGCCGATGCCTCTCCAGGCGAGGCGGGCCATGAGCTGGGTGGCCACGTCCTTGGGGATGGTGCCGTGGCTGGCGAGCCAGTAACGCGCGCTGACCTCGGCCATGCCCACCAGGCCGACGCCGAGCAGATGGGCCTCGTCACTGGAGCAGCCGGTGTCCTCCTGGATCACCTGGCTGATCATCTCGGCGCTCTCGCGGAGCGAGCGCTCCATGCGCTGGCGCACCGGGGCGACGTTGCGAAGATCGGACTCGAAGACCAGGCGGAAGGCCTCGCCCTGGCTGGACACGAAGTCGAAGAAGGCTCCGATGGCGGCCTGGACGCGCTGCTTGTTGTCGGTCGTGGAGGCCAGGGCCTCGCGGCAGCGGTTGGCCATGTCGTCGACGTGGAGGTCCAGCAACGCCAGGTAGAGCTCCAGCTTCCCGGGAAAGTGCTGGTAGAGCACCGGCTTGCTGACCCCGGCCCGCTCGGCGATCTCGTCCATCGCGGCCGCGTGGTAGCCGTTCTCCACGAAGACCTCCTGCGCCGCGTTGAGCAACTGTCGGCGACGGGCCATCCGGGGTAGCCGGGTGCCCCGGGGCTTGGCGTCCGGGGTAGCGGTCACGGGACTCTCCTTGGGGACGGTTCACACGTCGCGCGATCGGTGATCGCGCTCGGCTTCCTGCTGATCGAGTTAAATTCGGATCTCAGCCGGTCAGGCATCCGCCTGCCCCTCGCTCCCGTGGATCCGGTTCGGGTTCACATCCTACGCGCGGGTAACCACGTCAGCGATAGTCGTCGTCGCCGAGATCGACCGTGCGCTCCTGGTCGGCGGCGTCGGCAGGGTCGACGTCATAGGGGATCTCCAGGGGCCATTCGCGCTGGCCGGCGCGGATGGTCAGGTGCTGCTCGATGGCATCCGCCTCGGGGACCTCGGTCTCCAGCGCGTCGGCCACGTCGTCAAGGGGCTCCAGCGAGTCCAGCGAGGCCTCGTTCCCGCCCACATCCATCTCCGACATGTTCAGTCCCCTCCGTTGGCGGGCGAGCTCGGACTTGCCCGCTCCATACCCCGTCGCGTCCAGCCTAAGGCCCGTCTCCGGTGCCGCTCCGCTCCGGCGGCGCCATGAGATCACCGAATTCCTCGACACGGCGGAGAACATCCTCGGCGGTGAACACGAGATCCTCCGGCCGGGTGCAACTCCCGACCTCCTCCCAGGTGATCGGTGTGGACACCGTGGGCAGCCGGTTGGCGCGCAGCGAGTACGGGGAGACGGTGGTCTTGGCCGGGTTGTTCTGGCTCCAGTCGATGAAGACCTTGCCGGGGCGCAGCTTCCTGGCCATCTGGCTCACGATCTCGTCCGGCCGCTCCTTCTCCAGCCGCTGGGCGATCGCCTTGGCGTAGTCGGAGGGGCTCTCGGACCTGTGGGACCACGGGACGTAGACCTGCATCCCCTTGTTGCCGCTGGTCTTCGGGCAGCCCACCAGGTCGTCCTCGCGCAGGACCTCCTCAAGCCTCAGCGCCACGCGGCAGCACTCGACGATCGTCGCCGGCGCGCCGGGGTCCAGGTCGAACACCATGGTGTCGGGCGGCAGGGGCCGGCCCTGGTCGTCGACCCGCCACATCGGGGTGTGGAACTCAAGGGCGGCGAGGTTCGCGAGATAGACCAGCGTGGGCAGGTCGTCGACGATGGTGTAGTCGATGGTGTCGCGATCTTTGGTGCTGCCCGGAGCGGGCAGGCGGGCCGTACGCACCCACGCGGGCGTGTGCGCCGGCCGGTTCTTCTCGAAGAAGAACTGCTCGCCCACCCCGTTGGGATAGCGCTTGACGGTGACCGGGCGGCCCCTGAGGTGCGGAAGCATGACGGGCGCGACGCGGCTGTAGTAGTCGATCACCTCGGCCTTGGTGAACCCCGCCTCGGGATACAGCACCTTGTCGAGGTTGGTCAGCGTCAGCTCCCGGCCGTCGACCCTGACCCGGACCTTCTCCGCCACGCGCACCCCTTCCCTTTGTTCCCCTTGTTCCCCTTGTGCCCCCGCCCGTCTTCTCTTCCCGTGCTCACTCGGGCCCCGATCAAACCAGGCGGTGGCTTGACCGGATACGGCATTCAACACTGGGTATCTGCCCATCTAGAAATGCTTTGCGCCCTTGCCGCTAACGAACATCTGTTCGATAGTAGGGGCGAGGTGAGGAGAAGTCATGCGTAGCATCTGGAAGGGTGCCATCTCGTTCGGGCTTGTCACCATCCCTGTGAAGCTCTACTCGGCCACCGAGCAGAAGGACGTGACGTTCCACCAGGTGCACCGCGAGGACGCCGGCCGCATCAAGTACAAGCGGGTCTGCACCGTCGACGGCGAGGAGGTGCCGTACTCCGAGATCGCCAAGGGGTACGAGCTCCCCGGCGGCGAGGTGGTCGTGCTCACCGACGAGGACTTCGCCGACCTGCCGCTGAGCACCTCGCGCCGCATCGACGTGCTGCAGTTCACCCCGGCCGACCAGCTCGACCCGATCCTGTTCAACAAGTCGTACTACCTGGAGCCCGAGTCCACGGGCGTGAAGCCGTACGTCCTGCTCCGCGACGCGCTGGAGCGCACGGGTCAGGTGGCGATCGTGAAGGTCGCGCTGCGGCAGCGCGAGTCGCTGGCCGCCCTGCGCATACGCGACGGGGTGTTCGTGCTTGAGACCATGCTCTGGCCCGACGAGGTCCGCGATCCGGGGTTCGCCTTCCAGGACGAGGACGTCGAGGTTCGCCCGCAGGAGCTGCAGATGGCCGAGTCGCTCATCGAGACCATGGCAGGGGAGTTCGACCCCACGGAGTACCACGACGCCTACCGCGAGGCGCTCCAGCAGGTCATCGAGGCCAAGGTCGCGGGCAAGGAGCTCGTGCGGCCCGAGGCGCCGGAGCAGGCGGGGCCCGCCGTCGACCTGATGGCGGCGCTGCGGGCGAGCGTCGACGCGGCCAAGCGTGAGCGCGAGGGCACCCGCGAGAAGGCTCCGGCCTCGGGTGGCGCGAAGAAGAAGCCGGCCGCGAAGCCGGCCAAGGCCGCGGAGGCCCAGGCCGACGAGAAGGACGAGAAGGACACCAAGAAGCAGGCCACCAAGCGCCGCCCCCGCAAGACCGCCTGACTGAAACAGCCGCTGGTCCACTGATCCGGGATAATGGCAAAAGCCGGAATTGCCGGGCGGCGGCGGAAATTCCGGAGTGAGAATAAAGCGTCCGAGCAGAGGGAGGCCCCGGAGCGGAATCGCTGCCGGGGCGCCCCGAAAATGTGGGGGAAGCGGCTCGGTGTTACGGGCGGGTTTTAGCCGGGAAATTACCCCGAGGTAATGTTGTTTTAAAATCCACGTGGTTTCCG
>NZ_JBFBIK010000036.1:0-63796 GCF_040685555.1 Sphaerisporangium sp. NPDC088356 | reverse complement strand
GGACTGCTGCGTGGCCCCGGGGGTGACCTCCTCGCCCCTGACGCGACCCTGGGCGACAGAGGAGGCCGTCGCCGCCGCCGCGCCCCCGGCCGCCATGGCCGCCGCGTTGATGACCGGCTCGGCCTTGCGCAGGCCCCAGCGGCCCATGCGGGCCGCGGCCACCGGTGGCAGGGCGTTCGCGGCCCGGGACAGGGTCGGCGCGGACGCCGCCTCGCCCAGCATCCGGGTGGCGAGCGTGTGCCCGTCCATGGAGGAGAACAGGTGCTGGAACGGGCGGCGGTAGAAGAACACCGCGATCGTCAGCAGCGCGATGAACATGATCTGCATGCCCCACGGGAGGTTCGTGGAGATGATCAGCGCGTAGCCGTACACGAGCACGCCGAGCACCAGAGCCAGGACGGCTTGGCGCAGCAGCGTGCCGACCAGCATCTCGACCCAGCGCATGGCGATGATGCGCCCTGAGCCGGGATGGACGCCGATCAGCAGGAACACCGGCCCGAGGATGAGCAGCAGCAGGAAGCCGATCTTGAGCGCGATGAGCGACACCGCCACCAGGAAGATCAGCACACCCGTGACCATGGCCGCCATGAGCGCGCCGATCGCGATGCCGAGCCTGCTCGTCCAGTCCTTCCCCTGGAAGAGGAAGAACATCGGGGTGTTCTCGAGCGGCTTGGCGACCTCTTCCTCGAACCTCGCCTGGTGCGAGCCGGAGCTCGGCTTCTGGCCCGAGCTCTGCTCCTGGACGTCGGTCGCCTGGATGTCCAGCGTCTTCGCGGCGAACGCGCGCACGATCGGGGCGCTGGGGTCGGCGGTGCCGAACTCCCCCATCAGCCAGGGCTTGCAGACGAGCGTGGACCACAGCGCGTCGGCGTTCTGCGCGACGCCCGGGGTGCCGCTCTGGGCGTAGCCGCCGGGGCCCGCCTTGGCGTTGGTCTCGCCCTTGGTGGGCATGCAGGACGCGCCGCCGGCCCCGGGCAGCCCGCTGAACGCCGAGTTGACGACCTCGCCGGTCTTGTCGGTCACCGTCTTGCCGAGGCCGGTGAAGTCGCCAGGGCGGCTGAAGAACCACACGGCGACGGTGACGGCGAGGATCATCCAGATCACGCCTTCGGCCGTCGTGCTGGCGCGCTTGCGGATCAGGCCGTACCACGCCAGCCACACCGCCCCGAGCAGGATGACCACCCGCAGGTAGGGCCAGTACATGGCGGTGGCGAGGTTGGTGACGATGTCGTCGACCATGTCCTTGATCGACTGGAGCGGTCCCTCGGTGGCCGCCGCCTGGTAGGTCGTGATGGTCATCCGGTCGATGGCCTTGGCCCAGGAGAAGACCGTGTTGGCCCACGCGTTGCCGAGGACCGCCGCCACGTCGTTGCAGCCGAGGCCGTAGGTGTGCCAGAACTGCCCGGCCATGCCGTACCGGTCGTAGTTGGTCAGCGGCTGCGCCGCCCCCTTGCCGGCCGTCGCGGTGCCTGCGGCCGGCGAGTACGCGTCCGGCGACCCGGTGTCGCCCAGGCCTGCCGTGCCCGTCGCGCCCGTGCCCGTCACGGGGTCGGGCGGGGGCGGCTTGACGAGCCCGTCGACGCCGCCGCCGACGATCTCGGGGGCGAGATCGGGCGACAGGTCACACGGCCCGGCCGCGCCCGCCACGGTCGGGGAGAACACGATCGGCACCACCAGGACGCTCGCGAGGATCGCGAGGACCAAAACGACCTTCCGCCGCCACCGTCTCATGCGCTCGCTCCACTCGCGCGCCCCAGAGGCGCCCTCGGTCCACGGTGCTTGTGACGTCTCATGACCGCACCTCCTGCGCAGTCCCCGGCCTACTCGCCCGCCCACGAGGATCATGCACGCTCTCGTCGGGTTTGTCGTGGGTCGGATTGGTGTCCAGCCAACGCAGCAGCTCCTCGGAGATGAGGTCCACCCCTATACGGCCCGCCCGGCCGTCCAGATCGCGGAAGATGCATTCACCGTTGCCCAGAGCCCGCAGCGCCGCCTTGTGCTCCTCGGACGGCTCCACGCCGAGCAGCGCCATCACGTGGTCGACCTCGACGCGCTCGGTCGAGCGGAAGGCGAACACCGAGGACAGACAGTTCGTGACCTGCTCGTTCAGCAGGTCGCCCGCGTTCTGGGAGACCAGCACCAGCGCGGTGTTCCTCGAACGGCCCATGCGCGAGACCTCCGGCACGAGCTTGGCGCCCTCGGGCGTCGAGGTGATCGCCCAGGCCTCGTCCAGGAAGATCGCCTTGGGCGCGCGGCGGTCGAGGCCGTTCATCAGCCGCCGGGCGAACTGCGACACCAGGTAGAGCAGCGCGACCGAGAGGCGCTGCTCGTAGGAGTAGTCGTCCCGCGCCGTGGCGACGTCGGGAAGGGTCAGCCCGCCGAGGGTGAAGACCGTGGTCCAGCCCTCGGTGTCGATCTGCTCGCCGCCGGAGGGGTCGAAGCACAGCCTGGCCAGGCGCATCTCGGCCATCGAACGCAGCACCGCGCCGAGGTTCCTGGAAGCGGGGTCCTCGGCCTCCTCCAGGTGGTCGACGACCTTTCCGAGCGACGGATCGGGCGCGTTGGACACCGTGGACACGGCCTGGATCATCGCCGACTCGCGCTCCTCCGACATGCGCGGAAGCAGCAACCGCAGGGTCTCGGTCGCCATGGTCTTCTTGGCCGCGATGTCGTCGCCGAAGGAGAACGGGTCGAGCAGGCCCGGCGACGCCGAGCCCAGCGGGATGATGCGCGCCTTGCGCCCGCGCTTCTGCAGGAGCTGGACCAGCGACTCGGCGTCCCCCTTGGGGTCGATGACCGCGACGGTGACCCCGCGCAGCGCCATCTGGTAGATGAGCAGCAGCGCGAGCGTGGTCTTGCCGCCGCCGGGCTCGCCGGTGATGGCGATGGCGGTGGGCCGGTTCCGCGTGGCGGCGACCAGCGGGTCGAAATGCACGATCGAACGGGCACGCCCGAGCGTCTCCCCGATGTACGGCCCGGCCCACCCGGCCCCGCTCTCGTCGATGCGGTCGCCGAGATCGACGGTGGCCGTGGCCATGCCGCCCGCGATCGTGCGCAGCGGCTGCCGCTGGGCATAGGCGTTGACACGCACACGCTCGCCCGGCAGCGCCTCGCAGAACAGCGAGAACTGGTCGCCCGTGGAGTTGACGATGTCGATGCCCATGTCGCGGTAGTGCTCCACGACGGCCTCGACGCGCTGCACGCACATCTCCTCGGTGGGCGCGGCCACGATCAGCCGGTGCCAGCCGTACACGAAGGGCAGCCGCTCCTTCGTGATGCCGTGCTCCAGCATGCGTGCCGCGTCGATCTGCTCGGCCAGCGCGATGGGTGCCTCCGCACCGGCCTCACGGATGTGGATGTCCATGTCACGGGCGTGCGCGAGCTTGCGCGCGACGTCCTTGCTCGCCTTGACCGGGGGGATCAAGCGCATCCGCGAGCTGACTTCCACCGGAAACGGTAATTGGTCGATGAAGTGCAGCCACGGCTCGCCGTCGGGGAAGGGCATCAGGTCGGGGAACCTGGCGAACGACAGGTGCGCGACGTAGGAGCCGCCCGCCGGCTGCTCGATGCGCAGGAGCGACCGGCCGTTGTGGATCTGGCCCTCCACCAGCGACTCCACCTCGCCCTTGCCCCACCGCCTGGACGGGGTCGCCGACGAGGGCGGGTCGCCGAGCGAGCCCGAGGCCGCGTGCCGGAACAGCCAGGCGATCTCGCCGGACGAGGCGTGCCGCGCGTACAGGGCACTGGAGCCGAGCGCACGGCCGAGGCGCTCGGCCTGGTCGGTCCACTTGGTGATCTCGCTGTCGGGGACGTGGTCGTCCTCCAGCCCCAGGGTCTTCTCGCTGCGCTGGTAGAAGCCGAACAGCTGGGCGAGCACGCCGGTGCCGAGCTGCGCGCCGCGCGGCCCGAGGCGCACCCCGAGGTAGACCTCCTTCGACCAGAAGTCCTTCGCCCAGACGTGCCGGTACATGTCCTCCAGGTAGTCGCGCCAGCCGTCGCCCTCGTCGGAGGTGGAGTTGAGCGCCATCGCCCAGTCGGCCGCGGGATAGGCCCGGTGGGCCACCCTCAGGTGCACCTCGGCGTCGGGCATGCGGATCGCGGCCAGGGCGATGGTGATGTTGGTGGCCAGGGCCTCCCGCTCCTCCGCGGTGACGAATTCATAGCTCACCGTCGGAAGCCGGAAATATGCCCATGCCGATGAGTCGGTGAGGAGGATCCGGTCGTCGAAATAGCGGACGGCCAGCCTGCTCCTCGACCGCGACGATCTCGCCATCAGCCGGCCCGCTCCCCGCGCTGGGCACGCTCCCTGGTCACTGGGCCACTTCCTCCTCGCTCGGGCGGCTCGCCGCCGCCAGGCCGCTTGCCACAACTCCCGCGAGGGCGACGTACGCCCTGCGGCCTCCGGCCCGGAGATGAGTCAGCTCGGCGTGGCCGGGATGCCCGGGGGCGAGCTCGTCCTCCCAGGGGACGCGGACGATCGCGCGGCACCGGCCCCGGGCCACGGCCTCCGCCTGCTCCACACCGCCCATGCTCCGCCGGCTCACGCCGTTGATCACCATGATCGCCCGGCGCCGGAGCTCGGTCGACCCGTGCCCGTCGAGCCAGTCGAAGGTCATGGCCACCGCGTCGGGCGCGTCCTCGCTGGCGGGAGCCACCAGGATCAGCTGGTCGGCGTACGGCAGCATGCGCGCCGCCACCGCCGCGGCGGGGTCGACCAGGATCAGCCGGTAGTGGCGGTCGAGCACCCGCATGGCCTGCGCCAGCCGCTGGTCGGAGAACAGGCCCTGGTCGGCGAGCCTGCGGGCCGCCACGGTGTCGGAGTCGGAGCCGACGACCTCCAGGCCCGACTCGCAGCGGGTGGTGTACGCCCGCATGCTGAGGTACCCGCTCACGCCGTCGAGCCCTGACAGCAGGGAGGTCAGCGTCTCGGGCGAGTCCGCAGGGACGCGGCCGGTCAGCGTGTGGTCGCCGGTGTTCGCGTCTACCGCGATCACGCGGTCCTCGCGGTAGCGGGCGAGGGTGTGACCCAGCATCAGCGTGGTCGTGGTCTGGCCCGCGCCGCCGGTGCAGCCGAGCACGACGATGCGGCGGCTGCCGGTGAGCACCGTGCGCGCCCTCGCCTCGTCGGTCTCGATGCCGTCGTTACGGCTCGGACCGCCGCCGCCGACCACCACCTGGGCCAGGCGCCGCCAGCCTCCGGACTGGTCGCGGCCCACAACGGACTCGACACGGCGCACGCGCGGCTCGTCGCCCGTACGGGGAACCGGCACGGGAACGGACGGCGCGGCCGGATCGGCGGTCGTGCCCGGCCCCGGCACCGCCCGGATGGACAGCGGCGGGGGCGCCTGCTCGCGACCCGCCGGCCGCATCGGGCTCCTCGGCGGCGCGGGCGCGGGCGCCCCCGGCCCTGCCGGCTCCGGCTTGGACACGCCCCGGCTCGCGTCCTTCGACGCGGCCACGCCTGGACCTGTGGACACGGCCTGGCTCGGACCTGTGGACACGGCCTGGCTCGGGTCCGTGGACACGGCCTGGCTCGGACCTGTGGACATGGCCGGGCTAGGGTCCGTGGAGACGGGCGTTTCTGGCGTGCGCGACCGGGAGACCGGCCAGACCGTACGGGACTCCGGCAACCGGGTGTAGGCGGCGGGTCGCGGCGGCTGTCCCTTGCGGTGCTGCTCGCGAACTTCCGTCTCTGAATCTGGGTCGTCCCCGGCGGTCGAAACACCTCCGGCTGACGCGGGCTCCACCGTGGCCGCCTCGCGCTCGGGCGTGGCAACGTGACGCTCGGACGTGGCCACCTCGCGCCCCGGCGTGGCCGCCTCGCGCCCCGGGGTGGCGATCTCACGCTCTGGCGGCGTGGCGACCTGGCGCTCCGGCGTGGCCATCTCGCGGCCAGACGGCACCCCGCGCTCGGACGGGGACAGCCGTGGTTCGGGCACGGCGCCCTCGCGCTCGGAGGCGGTCACCTGGGGCTCGGGCGCGGCGGGCCGGAGTTCGGGGAAGATGGCCTGGGGCTCGGGCAAAGCGGGGCGGCGTTCGGGGGTGGCCTGCGGCTTGGACGTCGCGGGCCCACGGCTCTCCGCGGACGCCGCGAGCCTGCGCAGGCGGCGCAGCGCCTCGGTGCCGATCGGAGCCGTAGGCGGAGTGCCGCCGGCGGTCGCCCCGGTCTCGGCCTCCCCGACCGGCTGGCCGGCCTGCGTGGAAGCGATCGTCGACGACCCTTCGACCGGCCCACCAGAGACCGGCCCACCTGGGGTCGACGGACCCGAGGCGGAAGCGGCTTCCTCGTGTGGCTTCTCGGGGACAGGGGCCGACGGGCCCTCGACCGGAGGCCTCGCGGAGACGCCCGGCACCGGAGGCGAGAGGAACACCCTGGTCGCGGCTGGTGGAAGCTTGTACACCGCGGGCTCGGCCACGCGATCGGGCTTCGGGACGTCGGCCACCCGGCCGGCGTTCGGCACCGGCACGTCGATGACCCGATCGGGCCTGGACGCCGGGGCGTCGAGCATGCGGTCAGGGTTCGATCTTGGGATGTCGGCGATGCGGCCGGGGTCGGGCCGTGGGGGTTCGAGGGCTCGGGCGGGAGCGGGCATGGAGGCGTCGGCCGAGGTGACGGGCGGCAGCCCGGGGACGGACTGGGTGGCCACACCGCCCCAGGTGAGGCGCGACCGCTCGGTCACGCGGACCGGGGTCTCCGCCGCGGGCAGCGTGGTCACGGCCGCCGCGGCGGCGGCCACCGCGGGCCGTACCTCGCCCGGGACGACCGCGCCCCTGCGGGAGCCCGTCTTGACGGACGGGAGCTGCCGCGAGGGACTCCACGCCTCCAGCGGCCTTCGCCGGGGCGCGGTGTGCCTGGGCTTCGCCCTGGTGCCGCGCCGCGCCCTGGACGCGGACTTCGCGGTGTCGGCGGACACGAGAAGCGCGGCCTGTGGAGCCGTGCGCCACACCCGCGCGGAGAACGTGATCTCGTCGGGCTCGTCGACCGGCGCCAGGCGGCACCAGGCCTTGGGCTCGCCGAGGTAGCGGAGCTGGGACTGGAGCAGCTCGTTTAGCCGCTTGCTCTCGATCACCGGCCGCGTCGACAGCCACGTCACGATGCCCGGCGGCACGAGGTAGACCACGTGCCACGGCGCGTCGAACGGGATCCGGACGAGCCATAGAAGGATCGACCACGGGACCAGCACGCCCACGAACACACCGATCCAGACGATCGGAAGCGGCATCGGCAGCCGGAGGTCGTACAGCTTGTAGAGCCGCTTCTCAATCCGCCAGATATTGGTATAGGTAGGCAGGTCCACCCGATCCTCCTCTCCCTGTCACGGCCTTCCGGTTGCGCTCACTTGATGCCGAGCGCCCCCGCGATCGCCCTGGCCGTCACCTCGATGACGTTGGGCACATAGAAGATCACACCGATCGCCACCGCCAGAATGATGAACTGCACGAATCTGGTGATCTCCCGCGTGAAGAGGAAGAAGATCGCGACGACGGAGACAACGACAAGGAACAGGGGCGCGAAGAACTTCCGCAGGAAGTCCGCGAGGCCCGCGGTGTTCACCCCGCCGGACGGCGGCGCCGACGGCGTCACCAGCTCCAGCGAGTGCTCCACGATGGTTTTCAGAATCAACTTTCGTCCTCCTGCTCATGGTCGCGCTGGCCGGTCCACGGACCGGTCCGGGTTGTCGCGCTCCCTTTGCCGCTCCCTCGCTCCCATCGCCGCCCGGCCTCACCCCGCGGACCGGGTCGCACCGCGGATGCTCTTGATGTACCAGTTGTCGCCCTGCTTCTCCACGAGGAGCCGGTAAGCCTGCTCCAGCCCGGCCGCCTGGGCGGCGGGGTCGGTGTTCGTGGCGGCGGGGGACGGGGTGGCGCCCGTGGGGATGCCCCACACGACCACGGCGGTGATCTCTCGGCTGGTGCCACCGGGGGGAGCACTGACGCTCTTCAGCTCGGCCAGCGTGACGTTGCCGTCGAAGCCGTCGAGCGTCACACCTTGGGCGACGTAACGCTGCAGCTGTGTGGCGTCCCCCGCGGCGTACGCCTTGAAGAAGCCTTCGAGCTGCGGTCGTAGCTCGCTCTCGGCGGTGTCGTCGTGCTCCGGCTGCGGGAGCTGGGGCAGGCCCGCGGGACCTCCGGCCGGCAGCAGAGCAGGCTGGCCGGAGACCACGAACTTGCCATTGGAGTAGTAAACCGGCACGGAAAGCTTCCAGCGCTGCGCACCAGATTGGGCGAAAACGGTCACAATGGCATTTTGTGCGTCAGTCACCTCGATGCCGGAGAACTGGTAAGCACCAGATGACATGCGGCCGAAGCCATTCCAGCCGAACTGGCGCTCGGAGCCCTCGGGGAGAAATGGCTTCAGACGCTCGGCCCTGTCGTCGGGCTTGGAACCGTCGAAACTCAAATAGGCCGCCGCGAACTGGCCGGCGAACGCCGCGGCGTCGGCCGTGGGGAACCCGGTGGCCGTGGGGCTCGCGGACGCGCCCGTGGGCTCGCTCCCCTGGGCCATGCGCTCGATGGGCGCGCGGACGCCGTTGACCACGATGACGATGATCACCGCCCACAGCACGGCCCTGCCCGTCCAGACGAGCCAACGCCCGCCCCCACCGGACCATCCGCCGCGACGGGGTGTGTTGCGACCCCTGGCCGGCATGTGCTCAGGGTCCGGATCGTAGGGCGACGGAGGGTACGTCGAATGCTCGGGTTCGCCAGAGGTCCGAAGACCGTGCTGGACGTTTGACCTGCGAGCCATCACGCCTCCGCCCGCGCCGATCCCCCCGGCTGACGCGCTGTCGTCTTACTGTCGATCCTGTTATCCATGGTGAAGTATTCACTTTAGCGGCCTCACCAATTGTTCCAGGAAAGCCACGCCCATGCTGCAGGCATCCACGTAGCAGACCAAGTCGGTCTTCCTCCGGTTTCAGAAACGTGCCCGCCGAGTTCACGCAGGACACAGGGCCCCTGTTCACCGGTGAGCCATCAGTCACCTGCGCGACAAAACGCGCATTAAGGACAAAGCTCGCACCAGGTAGGAAACCGCTTGCGGAGGAGGGAAGATCCCTGCTCACGCAGGTGAACGGACCGCACGCGCCGGCCCGCGAAGACCTCTCGATGCAGATGAGGGCGTCAGGCTCGGCCGGGAGGCAGCGAACCATCGGCACGCACCGGCCTCCCTTCCGCCAGGCTGCTCGTGCGAGTCGGCGCACGGCGGCCACGTCAACGGCCGTCGACGCCGGGGGCACACAACCGACCCAAACACTGGAGACTACGCGCGGCGGGAAGCCATGCTCGATTACCTGACGGCCAGGCATTGCTATCCGCAGGTGACAAGATCACGCACCGGCGGGCGTGTTTCGTGACAGGCGGCCCGGCGCGGCCGTGGCGTGGCGTGGCGTGGCGTGGCGTGGCGTAGGTCAGACGTTGAAGCGGAACTCCACGACGTCGCCGTCGCGCATCACGTAGTCCTTGCCTTCGATGCGGGCCTTGCCGGCCGACCTCGCCGCCGCCAGCGAGCCCGCCTCCACCAGGTCGTGGAAGGAGGTGACCTCCGCCTTGATGAAGCCGCGCTGGAAGTCGGTGTGGATGACGCCCGCCGCCTCAGGGGCCGTGGCGCCCTTGCGGATGGTCCAGGCCCTGCTCTCCTTGGGACCGGCCGTGAGGTAGGTCTGCAGGCCGAGGGTCTCGAAGCCCACCCGGGCCAGCTGGGTCAGGCCCGACTCCTCCTGGCCGACCGACTGGAGCAGCTCCAGCGCCTCGTCGTCCGGAAGCTCGACCAGCTCGGACTCGATCTTGGCGTCCAGGAACACGGCCTCGGCCGGGGCGACCAGCTCGGACAGCCGGGTGCGCAGGCCCTCGTCGATGAGCTCGTCCGCGTCGAGGTTGAAGACGTACAGGAAAGGCTTGGCCGTCAGCAGGTGCAGCTCGCGCAGGTGCGTGAGGTCGAGACCTGAGGCGTAGAGCGTGGTGCCGCCGTCGAGCACCTTGGAGGCCGCCTCCGTCGCTTCCAGCACGACCTTGCGGTCCTTGTTGAACTTCGACTCCTTGGCGAGCCGCGGCAGCGCCTTCTCGACCGTCTGGAGGTCGGCGAGGATGAGCTCGGTGTTGATCGTCTCGATGTCGCGCCGAGGGGAGATCTCACCGTCGACGTGGGTGACGTCGGGGTCGGTGAAGACCCGGATCACCTGGCAGATCGCGTCGGTCTCGCGGATGTTGGCCAGGAACTGGTTGCCCCGCCCCTGCCCCTCGGAGGCGCCCTTGACCAGGCCGGCGATGTCGACGAACTCGACCTTCGCCGGAAGGATCTTGGCGGAACCGAAGATCTCGGCCAGCTTGCCCAGCCGGGAGTCGGGCACGCCGACGATCCCCACGTTGGGCTCGATGGTGGCGAACGGGTAGTTCGCCGCGAGAGCGTTACCGCTCTTGGTCAACGCGTTGAAAAGCGTGGACTTGCCGACGTTGGGCAGGCCGACGATGCCGATGCTCAGGCTCACGTTCGCCGAGTTTACGGTGCCCCGGCCGTACGCCGGACACGCGCGGGGGCCGCGCGACTGGAATCATGCGGGAGGTGGACGTCATGGCACTCGCCTTCCAACTCGCTGTGGGGCTGGCCGCGGGGCTGGTCATCGGCTTCGTCCTCGGCCGGGCGCGCGCGCTGGCCCGGGCGGCGGAGGCCGAGGGCAGGGTCGCCCTGGCCGAGGGCAGGGTCGCGCTGGCCGAGGCCCGGGCCCAGGCCGCCGAGGACAAGGTCGCCTACGTCGAGGAGCAGATGACCCGGCACTTCCAGTCCCTGTCGACGCGGGCCCTGGACGTCAACAACCTGCGCTTCCTCGAACTGGCCGAGAGCCGGTTCGCCGCCTCCCGCGCCGACGCGGCGGGCGACCTGGAGCAGCGCAGGCAGGCCGTGGAGAACCTCGTCGCCCCACTGAGGGAGACCCTGGCCAAGGTGCAGGACCAGCTTCGCGACAGCGAGACGGGCAACCGCGTCGCGCAGGCCGAGCTGGGCAAGCAGATGGAGTTCGTACGCCACAGCTCCGAGCAGCTCAAGACCCAGACGACGACCCTGGTCAGGGCGCTGCGGCGGCCGGAGGCGCGCGGGCGCTGGGGAGAGCTCCAGCTCCGCAGGGTCGCCGAGATCGCGGGCATGGCGAGGTTCTGCGACTTCGACGAGCAGGCGAGCGCGATGACCCCCGACGGGGTCGTACGGCCCGACATGGTGGTCCGCCTCGCGGGCGGCAAGAACATCATCGTGGACTCCAAGGTGTCGCTCGCGGCGTACCTGGAGGCCGCCGAGGCCGGCGAGACCGACATGCAGGAGGCGCGGCTCGACGCCCACGCCCGCCACGTGCGCGACCACGTCGACCGGCTGGCCGCCAAGGCGTACTGGCAGGCGTTCAGCCCGGCACCCGAGTTCGTGGTGCTGTTCATCCCCGGGGAGGCGTTCCTCGCCCCCGCGCTGGAGCGCGACCCGGCACTGCTGGAGTACGCCATGAACAAGCGCGTCCACATCGCCACCCCCACCACGCTGATCACCATGCTGCGCACGGCCCAGTACGCCTGGCAGCAAGAGGCGCTGAGCGAGAACGCCCGCGCGGTCTTCGACCTCGGCAAGGAGCTGTACGAGCGGCTCGGCGCCATGGGCCGCAACGTCGACGCGGTGGGCAAGGCGCTGAGCCGGGCCGTCATGGCCTACAACAAGACCGTCGGGTCGCTGGAGAGCCGCGTGCTCGTGAGCGCGCGCAAGCTCAACGACCTCGGCCTGGTGGACGGGCCGCTTCTCCAGCCGGAGCTCGTCGAGGATCTGCCCCGGCGGCCCTCCATGCCCGAGCTGGTGGGAGAGGACCCGGAGGAGCCTGAGGCGGCGCCCGAAGACGGCGGGACACCCCGTCGGGAGCCGCAGGGCCCGCCGGGGGCAGAGACCCCGCAACCGCAGGGTGAAGAGACGGCAAGCCCGTTCCCGGCCCCGCCTCCGAACGGTAAGTTGGCGCAAGACTTGTCGTAGGGCCAGCCTGCCGGCCGTGTGGCCGCCGACCAGGCTCGGAGGGGGCGACAGTGGTAACAAAGGAGCAAGCGCGACCGGGAGTCAGGCTGACCGCCCGGGGTGCCATGGCGCTCATTTTCGTGATCACGCTCCTGTCCGAGGTGACCGGGTCGACGGTGGTCGTCGGCCTGGTCTTCTCCGCCGCATGCCTGGCCGCCGTCTTCCTCGTGCAGCCACGCGATCTGCTGTCCCTCGTGGTGACGCCGCCTCTGATCTTCTTCGCCGCGACCTTCGTCAGCGCCGTGGCCGGCGCGTTCGGGGCGCCGTCGATGGTGCAGGCGCTGGGCCTCGGCCTGTTCACGAAGCTGTCGGCGGCGGCGCCCTGGCTATTCGGAGGCGCGGCGCTCGTGCTGGCCGCCGCCTGGTTCCGCGGCCTGCCGGCGAACGTCAGCGACCTCCGCGCCGACCTGCGCGCGAGCCGCCCGGCCCCCGCGCCCAAGCGCAGGCAGCCGGGCGACGACCAGGCCTTCGCCCCGGAGCCCGAGGGCTACTTCGAGCCCCGCGTGTACGGGTCCCCCAGGGAGCAGAACGACTGACGCCCCCAGTGGGCCGCCGCCGAGTCCGAGTAGACCCGTGATACCGAGCGTGGAGCCGAAGATGGAGTTGCAGACCCCGGCTCAGGACACCCCGAAGGGCCACATGCCCGTGTGCGTGGCGGAGCTCGCCGTACGGCTGCGCGCGGCGCGGGCCCGGGTGATCGCCGTCGACGGGCCGTCCGGGTCCGGCAAGACGACGCTGGGCGGCGCGCTCGCGGGCGAGCTGGAGGCGCCCCTGGTCCACATGGACGACCTGTACCCCGGCTGGAACGGCCTGCGGGCCGGCGCCGACCGGCTCGTGGAGTGGATCCTGCGCCCGCTCGCCGATGGGAGGCCCGCCCGCTGGCGCCGCTACGACTGGACGCTCGGGGCGTACGCCGGATGGCGCGAGCTGCCCCCCGCGGACGTCGTGATCATCGAGGGGGTCGGGTCAGGAGCGTTGGCCGCGGCGCCGTACACGTCGTTCCTGGTCTGGACCGAGGCGCCGCTCGCCGTACGGAAGGCGAGGGCGCTGAGCCGGGACGGCGAGACCTACCGCCCGCACTGGGAGCGATGGGCACGCCAGGAGCGGGCCTACTTCGCCACCGACGGCGTACGGGCGCGCGCCGACGCCGTCATCGACACCGGACCCGAGGCGGCCCTGGAGCGCACGGGGGGCTGACCTCGACCGGCGTTCCCCGACCGGCGGCGGGGGTCAGCGGGTGGCGGGATCAGCGGGTGGCGGGATCAGCGGGTGGCGGCGCGCAGGTCGCGGCGGAGCTCGTGGGGCAGGGCGAAGCGCACGCTCTCGGCCACCGACTCGACCTCCTCGACGTCGCGGAAGCCGTGCCCGGCCAGACGGGCGAGCACCGCGTCGACGAGCTCCTCGGGCACCGAGGCGCCGCTGGTCACGCCCACCGTGGTGACGCCGTCGAGCCACTCGTCCTGGATGAAGGTGGCGTTGTCGACGAGGTAGGACGCGTCGGCCCCGGCGTCCTTCGCGACCTCGACGAGGCGCTTGGAGTTGGAGGAGTTGGTGGAGCCGACGACGATGACGAGCTGCGACTCGCGGGCGATCTCCTTCACCGCGATCTGGCGGTTCTGGGTGGCGTAGCAGATGTCGTCGCTCGGCGGGTCGATGAGGTTGGGGAAACGCTCCCTGAGCCGCGTGACCGTCTCGTTGGTCTCGTCGACCGACAGCGTGGTCTGGGAGAGCCAGACGAGCCGCTCGGGGTCGCGCACCTGGACGGCGCCGACACCGTCGAGACCATCGACGAGCTGGATGTTCTCGGGGGCCTCGCCGGCGGTGCCCTCGACCTCCTCATGGCCCTCGTGGCCGATGAGCAGGATGTCGTAGTCGCTTGCGGCGAAGCGCTTGGCCTCGTTGTGCACCTTGGTGACCAGCGGGCAGGTGGCGTCGATGGTCTTCAGGGACCGGCGGGCCGCCTCGTCGTGGACGGCGGGGGCGACTCCGTGGGCGGAGAAGACGACGATCGCGCCCTCGGGCACCTCGCCGGTCTCCTCGACGAAGATCGCGCCGCGCTCCTCCAGTGTCTTGACCACGTGGGTGTTGTGGACGATCTGCTTACGAACGTAGATCGGCGCGCCGTACCGCTCCAGAGCCTTCTCGACCGCCTGGACGGCTCGGTCGACGCCCGCGCAGTAACCACGCGGCTTGGCCACCAGGACACGACGGGGCGTGGAGGTCTCCGGAATCATGTCCTCAATGCTATGCGCTCGTGGATTCCTTGCCAGCCTCATGCTCGGCATCCGTAAACACGCACCGTTTATCTGCTTTCCTATGCTTGAGGGAGTGTGGGACGGCCCCGTCCGTCCTCCTCTTGTCCTCATGCGGCACAGTCTGGTCAGACTGGTCGTCCAATATCAGACCCTCTAGGGAGCCGGCATGTCAGTGACCGACATCGTCCGCACCATAGCCAAGACCGTCACACATCCGAGCGAGCTGAAAGAGAAGGCGAAGGATCTGCCCCTCAACGTCCTGCAGACCGCGCTCACGGGGGTCGGTCAGGCGCTGATGCTGGGCGACCGCATCCGCACGGGGATCAAGCGGCTGCTGAGCGAGGACGACAGGGCGGCCTCGGAGGTCCAGGCCGGTGGCCCGGCGGCGTCGCCGGTCGTGGAAGAGGACCGCGAGGAGAAGCCGGCGAGGCGCGAGCCGGTCATCTTCGCTCCCCGTCCGAGCACGCCGGGGGACAGCCTCAACGGTTCCACGCCGAAGACCGAGTCCACCGTGACCGTCCCGCCCACGGCGCCGGCCCCCGACATGAGGCCCGCACCCGCCGCGCAGCCCGAAGCCGCTCCCGCCGCGCAGCCCGAAGCCGCCGCGCCGCCGAAGCCCAAGGCCAAGGCGGGCGCCGCGGAGCCGAAGCCCCGGACGAGAAAGCCCAGGGCCACGGCGGGCAAGCTGGCCGACGCCGTACGGAACGACACCGCTCCCGAAGCGACGGCCCCCGCGGCCACGCCGTCCGTCGTGAGCACGCCGGCCGCGGGACCCGCGCCCTCCCCCGCCGGCACCACCTCGACGCTCGCCGAGCCCCTCCCCGGCTACTCCGACCTCACCATGGCATCGCTGCGCGCCCGGCTGCGGGGCAAGTCCGCGGACCAGATCCGGTCGCTCATCGAGTACGAGCGCCAGACCTCCGACAGGCACGACATCGTCCAGATGTACGCCAAGCGCCTCACCAAGCTCGAATCAGGGGAATAGCCGCGCATGCTTTGTAGGCTGCCGGCATGACGGCCAAGACCTCACCGGAGCAGCCACTGCCCATCCGCTCGGTGTTGCAGATGGTGGCGCAGTGGATCGGGAAGCTCGGCACCGTCTGGGCCGAGGGGCAGATCACCGACCTGTCCTCTCGTGGCGGCACGGTGTTCCTGACGCTGCGCGATCCGGTCGCCAACGTGTCCGCCCGCGTCACCTGCCCGCGCAACGTGTACGAGGCGACGGTGCCCCGGCCCGTGGACGGCGCACGCGTGGTCGTGCTGGTCAAGCCGGACTTCTGGGTGAACAGGGGCTCCTTCGCCTTCACCGCCCTGGAGATCCGTCCGGTGGGCATCGGCGAGCTGCTGGCCAGGCTGGAGCGGCTCCGCCAGATCATCGTCGCCGAGGGGCTGGCCAACGCCGATCGCAAGCGCCGGCTGCCGTTCCTGCCGGGCACGATCGGCCTGATCTGCGGGCGCGACTCGGCCGCCGAGCGCGACGTCCTTGAGAACGCCCGCCGTCGCTGGCCCGCCGTGCGCTTCAAGGTCGAGACCGTGGCCGTCCAGGGGCCGTACGCCGTGGGCGAGGTCACCGACGCCCTCCACAGGCTCGACACCGACCGCGAGGTCGACGTGATCGTCATCGCCAGGGGCGGCGGCTCCCTGGAGGATCTGCTGCCGTTCTCCGACGAGTCGCTGGTGCGCGCCGTCTCGGCCTGCCGTACCCCGGTGGTCAGCGCCATCGGCCATGAGCAGGACAACCCGCTGCTCGACCTGGTCGCCGACGTCCGCGCCTCGACGCCGACGGACGCGGCCAAGAAGGTCGTCCCCGACGTCGGCGAGCAGCTCGCCCTGGTCCGCCAGCTGCGCGACCGAGGACGGCGCGTGGTGGTCGGCCGGCTCGACCGCGAGGCGTCCTGGGTGGCGGCGGTACGCTCCCGGCCCTCTCTGGCGGACCCCGTCCGCGAGATCGAGCGGCGGGCGGAGCAGGCCGAGAGCCTTCGCGACAGGGCCCGCCGCTGCCTGACCTCGTCGCTGGACCGCGCGGAGGACTCCCTGGAGCACGTGCGCGCCCGCCTGGTCACGCTGTCGCCGGCGGCCACCCTCGAACGCGGGTACGCCATCGTGCAGCTGCCCTCCGGCGAGGTCGTACGGCTCGCGTCGAGCGTCACCGCCGGCGAGGAGCTGAGCGTGCGCTTCTCCGACGACCGCGTCGACGTCACGGTGGCGAAGCCCTCGACCTGAGCGTGGCTGCCAATAGGGTGGGTGGCGTGGCTGAGGAGAAAGCGGAGACCCCGTCGTACGAGCAGGCCCGCGAGGAGCTGACCGAGGTGGTCCGGCGGCTGGAGACGGGCGGCCTCACCCTGGAGCAGTCGATCGAGCTCTGGGAGCGTGGCGAGAAGCTCGCCTCCATCTGCGAGGAGTGGCTCCAGGGAGCCCGCGTCAGGCTGGCGGCGGCGATGGCCCGCCGCGAGGAGCCGGGCGCCGAGCCGGAGAACGCGCCCTTCTAGCGGCCGTGCGGGGCCCGTCCCCGCCCGGAGTTCACGACGGGATGGGGCTCGCCGTCGACGGCTGGGTGGGCTCGACCGTGGAGCTTCCCCTGGGCTGGGCCTTCAGGGAGCCCGCGAGCCGCGCCAGCTCGTCCCAGTCGGCGAGGCCGGTGACGACGATCGTGACGCCGGGCTGGAAGCTGACCAGCGAGCGCTGGTTCTTGTCCGGGCGGAAGCGCTCCTGCCAGGTCTGCCCGTTGATCTGCCGGGTTCCCGTGACCTTGTCGCTGTTGGCGAGCCGGTTGGCGAAGTCCTGGCCTGGCTGGCCGCTCTGGGCGAGCATGGCGTGTGAGCGCTTGGCCGTCGCGAATCCCAGCCGCCAGGTGACGTAGGGCTTCTCCTCGGCGGTGGAGCTGTTGGGCACCCAGTTCGCGGGGACGGGGTCGGGCACCCGCACCTCGTACGGCGCGACGCGGCGCAGGTTGGCGAGGGTGATCGAGTAGTCGACCCTGGGGATGTGCTCCTCGCGGCTCTGCGGCGCGATCAGCAGGAAGACTCCGACGATCGCCAGGCAGAAGAGCACGGCGAACGCGTATCCGAAGAAGCCCTCTGTGAATCGACGCACAACCAGCGAGAATACCGGCCAGGCAGGGCGGCCGGGGACGCGCGCCTACGGGCGCCGGATCCGCGCGATGATCGTGAGAACGTCCTCGGCGAGCCTCCTGGAGGCGGTCACGTCATCCGACAGCGCCACCTCGGACACGGCGGCGGCCAGCGCTCCCGTCACGACCACGACGAGCGCTCCCCTGTCGTCCTCGAACAGGGCGGCGTTGCGCCGCGCCCACTGGCGCATGCGGTCGCGCATGATCACCTCGAAGCCGGGGGGACCGTCTCCGCGCAGGAACAGCGCGGCCAGCTCGCGCTCGTCGAAGCATCCTTCGAGGTAGGCGCGGGCACCGGCGATGAACAGGCGCATCGGGTCGGACTCGCCCTCGGCGCGCACCGCCTGGACGGCCTGCTTGGTGCGCTGCGTCTGACGGGTCTGGAACTCGTCGAAGAGCGTGAGGTAGAGGTCGGCCTTGCCGGAGAAATGGTGATAAAGGCTGCCGACGCTGGCCCCCGCGCGGGAGACGACGTCGGTGACCCCGGCCTCGGCGAAGCCGCGTGTGACGAATGTCTCCCTGGCGGCGTCCAAGAGGGCACCCCGCGTGGCGGCGCCGCGTTCTGAGGTGCGCACGGTCACCGGTCGTTCGGTGTCGCTGCTCATGCAGGTGACAGTATCCCTCCGTCGGCCGAAGAAGTGAGACAACTACGATCGTTGGAGTCGGCTGGATTAGAAAGCGGGGAACCTGGTAGGTCCAGTACAGGGCGTCCCGATCGCCGATCGTACGATTTAGAGGGGCTTGTAAACTATGTCGGAGCAGACGTCCGTACCGCCCGCGCTGGCCACAGAAGAGCGCGCGCCCGATCGCAACCTCGCCCTGGAGTTGGTCCGCGTCACCGAGGCGGCGTCGATGGCCGCGGCGCGCTGGGTGGGCCGGGGCGACAAGAACGGCGCCGACGGCTCGGCGGTCAACGCCATGCGCCAGCTGATCAACACGGTCTCGATGGACGGTGTCGTGGTGATCGGCGAGGGCGAGAAGGACAACGCCCCCATGCTCTACAACGGCGAGCGCGTCGGTGACGGCAGCGGTCCCGAGTGCGACGTGGCCGTGGACCCGATCGACGGCACCCGCCTGACCGCGCTCGGCATGCCCAACGCCATCTCCGTGATCGCCGTGAGCCCGCGCGGCTCGATGTACGACCCCTCGGCCGTCTTCTACATGGACAAGCTGGCGACCGGCCCGGAGGCGGCGGACGCCGTCGACATCAACGCGCCCGTGGCGGCCAACATCTCCGCCGTGGCCCGGGCCAAGGGATGCTCGCCGTCCGACGTCATGGTGGTCGTCCTCGACCGCCCCCGCCACGAGCGGCTCGTCAAGGAGATCCGTGAGACGGGGGCGCGCATCAAGTTCATCACCGACGGCGACGTGGCCGGCGCGATCATGGCGGCTCGCCCGGACACCGGCATCGACCTCATGCTCGGCGTCGGCGGCACTCCTGAGGGCATCATCGCGGCCTGCGCCCTCAAGTGTCTCGGAGGCGTGATCCAGGGCAAGCTGTGGCCGCGTGACGACGACGAGCGCCGCCGCGCCCTGGACGCGGGGCACGACCTCGACCGCGTGCTCACCACCGACGACCTGGTGACCTCCGACGACGTGTTCTTCGCCGCCTCGGGGATCACCGACGGGGAGCTCATGGGCGGCGTCCGCTACCGCAGCGGGGCGGCGGTCACCCACTCCCTGGTCATGCGCGGCCGTTCCGGCACCGTGCGCAAGGTGGAGAGCGAGCACCAGCTGTGGAAGCTCCGGGCCTACAGCGCGATCAACTTCGACACCGCCACCTGACACCACCGGCCGTGGGGAACGGATGGGCCCTGCGACACAGACGGCTCTGTGACCCGGACCGCCCTCTCACCGGGCGGTCCTGTGATGCGGCCGGTGCTGGACGCGGACGGTCCCGTGACGGGACGATCGCGCTCTGCGGACGGGTCTCGGTCAGGGCTTGCGGCGCCGGGGCCAGCCCCGTTTCGGGGGCTTCGGGGCCTTCGCCACCACGTTGCCCATCATGATCACGCCGGTGATCTCGATGACGGGCGCGTCCGGAGGGGCGAAGGCCGGTACCCGGTTCTTCTTCCCTCCGAGCACCGCCGACGCCGGGATGTCCACGCGTACGCCCTCAGGGACGATCAGCGTGAGCGTCGCGCCGACCACGGTGGCCTGCACGGTGATGTGGTTGCTCTGGAGCAGCGCGTCGCGCAGGTCGAGCGTGACGCCGGTGCCGACGGCCGTGACCGAGTAGCTCGAGGGCACCACCCAGCGGCCCTCGCGATGCTCTGAGCGGAACAGGGCCATGACCGGCCGCCCGTCGGCGCGCAGCGGCTGGAGGTGCTCGGGCAGCAGGTCGGAGGTGAGGGAGGCCAGCTCGCCGAAGGTGCGGGCGGCGTAGACGGCCTCGACACGCTCCTCGTGCTCCGCATGGGTGAGCCTGCCGTCCGCCACGGCCTCGGCCAGCACGGCGACCACGTGCTCACGATCGGAGTCGGAAGCCCTCAGCTCGTGGGGAGCCGGCCCCTCGCGGTCGGCCGCCACGCCGTTGAGCATGCCCGCCACGAACTGCCGCAAGGCCGGCGCCCCCTGCCGGCTCCAGCGGTCGTTCCAGCGGTCATAACGCGGTCCGCGTCGGGCTTCCACGCCTCGACATTAACTCGCGAAGCGACCCGTGACGCACCCCTACCACCACTACTTGGCGGAATACCACCAGGTACGAAGCACATCAGGACAGAAGATCCGTCAGAATTATCAGACTCGGCCGTTACGGCTGCCCTGCTCACCGGAGGCCGCCGCGATGATCGCCGAGCTGTGCGAGAAGGAGCCGACCGCTTGAGCTACCGGGACGATGCCGCCTTCTGGGCGTGCCCCCACGGGCAGGATGCCCGCCACGGCTGCGTCAGCTGCTACGAGGAGTCGGCCGATCCGGACCCTGACCTGCCCGTCTGGGACGTCGCCGTGTGGTTCACCTCCGACCAGCCGATCCCGGTCAAGGCCCTTCAGGACGTCCACCGCCACGGCCGCCGGTTCCTGCTGGACAAGCTGTCCGCTCCGCACATATACCTTCTGACCGGCCACGCGAACGCCGCGGGGGGCGGGCAGGCCGTCGCCGGGGTCATCGGCTTCCTGGTCCACAACCGGCACGTGGTGGACACCTTCACCGTGCAGGACACCCGAGCGGTACGCCTGTCGCCCTCCCCCGACGTCCCGAGCAGCGAGAAAGTGTGGCCTTAAGCCCTGCCTCTTCCGCCGGCGAGCGGCATGCTTGGTTTCGCGGGGCCATTGACCGGCGTGGGGCGCGATCGTACTCTGGCGAAACCTGAATTAGCCTCATGTTTCAAAATTCCCGGAGGCCGCGGTGCCTACCCCACGTGACCGGCGCGCGCGCCTCGCCACCTTCGCCGTCTTCTTCGTCCAGGGGCTGACGTTCGCCACCCTGCTCACCCAGGTGGCGGCCCTGCAGAACAAGCACGGGCTCAGCGACGGCGAGCTTTCCATCCTGCTCCTGGTCGTCCCGGTGATCGCGGGTGCCGGCAGCGTTCTCGCGGGCGAGATCGCCAAGCGGTACGGCAGCCGGGTGGTGCTCCGGGTCGCCCAGCCCCTGGCCGGTCTCGCGGTCGTGCTCGCGGGACTCGCGGCCAACGTGCCCGAGCTGGTCGCCGCGAACGTGCTGTTCGGGCTGTGCCTCGGCTCGGTGGACGCGGGCATGAACATGCAGGCGGTGACGGTCGAGCGGAGGTACGGCAGGGCGATCCTCACCGGGTTCCACGCCCTGTGGAGCGCGGCGGCCGTCATCGGCGCGGTCTGGGCCTCGGTCGCCGGAGGCATGGGGCTGAACCTCCCCGCCACCTTCGCCGTCGCCATGGTCGCCGGCGTCGCCATCGCCGTCTTCGCCGGCCCGGCCCTGTGCGCCCCCGAGGAAGAACACGTACAGCCCACCCCGGGCCAGACCCTCCCAGCGGCGGCCGCACCAGGCACGGCCGTATCTGGTGAGGCCGTACCGGCTGGAGGTCGTTTCCCGTGGCGGCCGATCCTGCCGCTGTGCCTCGCGATGGCCTTCCTCTACGTCGGCGACGCGTCGATCTCCAACTTCGGGTCCGTCTACATGGACAAGATCATGCAGGCGTCGGCGGCGGTCATCCCGCTGGCGCTCGGGGCCTATCAGGCGACGACCTTCGTCGTCAGGGTGGGTGGTGACCTCGCCGTCCGCAAGTACGGCCCCGCCGCGATCGTCCGCGTCGGCGGGGCGCTCGCCGCACTCGGTTTCGCCGGGATCGTCGCCGCGCCCAACGAGCCTCTCGCCATCGTCGCCTTCGGCCTGACCGGGATCGGCCTGTCGGTCGTCGCCCCCCAGTCGTTCTCGGCGGCCGGGCGGCTCGACCCTGCCGGTACGGGCGTGGCGATCGCGCGCGTCAACATGTTCAACTACGTGGGCTTCATCGTGGGAGCGGCCCTGGTCGGCGGCATCGCCGACGCGGCGGACTACCAGGTGGCGTTCGCGGCCCCCCTCGTCCTCGCGGCGGCCATCATCCTGCTGGCCCGAGGCTTCCAGCCCAAGACGAACCTCAACGCCCCCCCAGCTCAGCGAGGCCTGACCCCGCCCGCGAACGGTGGAGGTCACAGGTAGGGGCGTTGGGCTTGTTTGTGGTGTTCGTAGGTTCGGTGAATTTCGGGGGTGGCGGAGACCTCCGCGATGGGGACGTCCCACCAGGCGGTGGTCTCGGGCGACGGGCCAGGGACGGTTTCCAGGTAGACGACCGTCGTGGTGGTGGACTCCCGGGCCTTGGTGAGGGCGACGCGCAAGGACTCGGGGTCTTCTGCGCGCAGGACGTCGGCTCCGAGGCTCGCAGCGTTGGCGGCGAGGTCGACCGGCAGGAACGGGCCGTCCAGCCCGCCGCCCGGCGAGCGCCCGCGGTAGGCCGTGCCGAGCCGCCGCGCGCCCACGGACTCCGACAGCCCGCCGATCGACGCGAAGCCGTGGTTGTCCACGATCACGACGATCAGCTTGACACCCTCCTGCACGGCGGTGGCGATCTCCTGGGCCATCATGAGGTACGACCCGTCGCCGACCAGCACGAACACCTCGCGATCGGGCGCCGCCAGCTTCACGCCGAGGCCGCCCGCGATCTCGTATCCCATGCAGGAGTAGCCGTACTCGACGTGGTACGCCTTCGGGTCCGAGGCTCGCCACAGTTTGTGCAGGTCACCTGGCATCGATCCGGCGGCGTTGACCACCACGCCGTTCGATCCGGCGACCTCGTTCAGCACGCCCAGCACCACAGGCTGCGTCAGCGCGTCCCCGGTGTACAGCGCCGAGACCTTGTCGTGCCAGGCATGGCTCAGCTGGGTGGCCCGTGCGGTCCAGGACGGGTCGGCCTTCCAGCCGTCCAGGTCGAGCAGCGCGAGCCCTTCGCGGGCGTCGCCCACCAGCATGATCCCGGCGTGCTTGGCCGCGTCGAAGGCCGTGACGTTGAGGTTCACGAAGCGGGGGTCGCCGAAGAGCGTGCGCGAGGCGGTCGTGAAGTCGGTGTAGCGGGTGCCGACCCCGATGACCAGGTCGGCCTCGCGGGCGATCGCGTTGGCGGCGGCCGTGCCTGTGTGCCCGATCGCGCCGAGCGCGCACGGGTGGTCGTACGGCAGGACGCCCTTGCCCGCCTGCGTCTCCCCGACGGGCACGCCGTGGGCCTCGGCGAAGGCGGTGAGCTCCTCCCACGCCTCGCTGTAGATCACGCCGCCGCCCGCGACGATCAGCGGGCGCCGGGAGTACTTGATCGCCTCCAGGGCCCGTTCCACGGCGGCGGAGTCGGGGATGGGCCTCGCCACATGCCACACCCTGCGGGCGAACAGCTCGGCGGGCCAGTCGTACGCCTCGGCCTGCACGTCCTGGGGCAGCGCGAGCGTCACCGCGCCCGTCTCGGCGGGGTCGGTGAGCACCCGCATGGCCGCCATCAGGGCCGAGGGGAGCTGCTCTGGCCGGTTGATCCGGTCGAAGAAACGCGACACCGGCCGCAGGCAGTCGTTGACGCTGACGTCGTACGAGCGTGGGTCCTCAAGCTCCTGCAGGACGGCCCCGGCGGCACGGGTGGCGAAGATGTCGCCGGGCAGAAGGAGCACCGGGATCCTGTTGATCGTCGCGAGCGCCGCCCCCGTCACCATGTTGGTGGCGCCAGGGCCGATCGACGTCGTGCAGGCGAACGTCGAGAGGCGGTTGCGCGTCCTGGCGAAGCCCACGGCCGTGTGGACCATGGCCTGCTCGTTCCTCGCCAGGTAGTACGGCAGCGGATCACCGAGGCCGGCTCCGCGCTCCGCGAGCGCCTGGCCGATGCCGGCGACGTTCCCGTGGCCGAAGATGCCGAAGCAGCCCTCGATGAGCCGCTGCTCGACCCCGTCGCGCTCGCTCCACTGCTCGCCGAGGAACCGCACCAGCGCCTGGGCCACGGTGAGCCGGATCGTCGTCATGCCATCGCCTCCAGCTCGCCGTTCGCGGCGGACGACCGGTCGTACGCGGGAGACGGCTCGCGCCCCCCGGAGCCCGGCTCGCGGGTCATGGGGACGCGGGGGTCCACGGCCTGGCCTTGCCAGGTGGAGCGGATCCAGGCGTGCCGGGGGTCGTCGCAGAAGGCCATGGAACGCTTCTCCGCGGGCCCGGCGAGCACGTTCAGGTAGTACAGGTCGTATCCGGGAGCCGCCATCGAGGGCCCGTGGTACCCGTGCGGCACCAGCACCACGTCGCCGCAGCTCACCTCCGCCAGCACCTCGATGGGCCTGCCCGGCGAGCCGTACACCCGCTGGTACCCGGGACCGCCCTCGAAGTAGTAGATCTCCTCCAGCACGGCCTCCCCGTCGGCCGGCGTGTCGTGCTTGTGCGGAGGATAGGACGACCAGTTGCCCTCCGGCGTCAGCACCTCGACGGCGACGAGCTTGTCGCACTCGAAGGCGTCCGGGGCGCAGAAGTTGTTGACCTGGCGGCTGGCCTGCCCGGCTCCGCGTACCTCCACGGGGACGTCCTCGGCCGGCCCGTACCGCACCGGGAGCCGCCGCGTCGCGACGGCGGACGGCAGGGCGAAGCGGCCCTGCCCGCTCAGCCGGACGCTCGACCCGATGGGCAGGTAGGCGAAGTCCGTCACGCCGCCGAAGACCGACTCGCGGCCGTGCAGGTCGAGGCGTACCCCGTCGCACTCGACGGCGCAGGACCCGGACAGCGGGACGACCAGCATCTCCTCGCCCCCGGTGCCGAACTCGACCGTCTCGCCCGAGAGGTTGAGCGCCCGGAGCCCGGCATAGGTCCAGCCGGCGGTCTCGGGCGAGATCCGCAGCGCCCAGGGTGCCTCGGCGGTGGAGCCGGCGGGGATGTACGACATCAAGACACCTCCAGCAGCGCGGCGGCGGTGTCCACGGCCGCGGCCACATCGTCGTCGGGAGGGTAGAGCAGCGCGCGCCCGACCATGAGACCCCGCACGCCGGGAAGCCGCAGCGCTTTGCTCCACGAGGAGTACACCTGGTCGGGGTGCACGGTCGGGTCGCCGCCGAGCAGCAGGGTGGGAAGGGTGGTCGCCTCCATGACCCGCTCCATCTCGTCGATGACCGGGATCTTCAGCCAGGTGTACGCCGAGGTCGCGCCGAGCCCCTGGGCGACGTGCATGGCGCGGATCACGCCTTCCGGGGACAGGTCGTGGTGGACGACGCCCTCGTCCCGGTGGGACCAGAACGGCTCGACCATGGAGACCAGGCCCTGCCTGGCCAGGCTGGTCACGGCACGCGAGCAGGACTCCAGCGTGTCCGCCGTCTCGGCCGACCGCAGGCCGATGCGGCAGAGCATCTTGCCCCCGTCGAGCCGCATCCGGACGATCGACTCGGTGTCGTAGGCCGTGAAACGGTCGTCGAACTCGAACGCCGTGCCGTGGATGCCGCCCCGGTTCATCGAGCCGACCACCACCTTGCCGTGGAGCGCGCCGAGCAGCAGCAGGTCCTCCACGATGTCGGGGGTGGCGAGCAGGCCGTCGACCCCGGGCCGTGCGAGCGCCACGCACACCCGGTCGAGCAGGTCGATGCGGCTGGCCATGGCCATCGGCCGCCCGCGCACGCCGAGCGCGCCCCTGGCCGGGTGATCGGCCGCGATCATCAGGAGCTGGTCGCGGTCGCCCAGCAGCGGCCTGCGCCGGCGCTCGGCCGCGGCCTGGGCGATCTTCTCGGGATACCTGGCGCGGTACTCGGCCAGCCTCCTGCGGTCCTCGTCACGCATGGGCTTCCCCCGAGAGCACGGCCTCGACCTCTTTGACCGTGGGCATGGCCGGCGCGCAGGCGAGCCGTCCGGCGACGATCGCCCCCGCCGCGTTGGCGAAGCGCAGGGTCTCCTCAAGGCTCCGGCCGGCCAGCAGGCCGTCGCACAGGGCGCCGCCGAACGCGTCGCCCGCGCCGAGCCCGTTCACCACCTCTACCGGCACCGGTGGCACCTCCACGGTCTCATCGGCCGTCATGCCCAGAACGCCTCCGGATCCCTGCTTCACGACCGCCAGCTCGACGCCCTGGTCGAGCAGCGCCCTGGCGGCCTCGTACGGCTCGCGCGTGCCTGTGGCCACCTCGCACTCGTCGAGGTTTCCCACCGCCACGGTGACATGCGGCAGAGCCTTGCGTACCCATTCTCGTGCCGCTTGCGGCGACGCCCAGAACATGGGGCGGTAGTCGAGGTCGAGGACGGTCAGCGGCGCGCGGCCCCTGGCCTCCCAGGCGGCGAAGTGGGCGCTCCTGGACGGGTCCTCGGACAGCCCGGTGACCGTCGCCCAGAACAGGCGCGCGTCCCTGATCGCGGCGAGGTCGAGCTCCTCAGGGTGGATCTCCAGGTCCGGGGCCTTGGGATAGCGGTAGAAGTACAGCGGGAAGTCCTCCGGCGGGCGGATCTCGCAGAAGGTCACGGGTGTCGGCAGCCCCCGCACCTCGGTGACATGGCGGTCGTCCACGCCGTACGAGCGCAGCGCGTCGTGGACGAACTCGCCGAACGGATCGGCACCGGTGCGGGTGATCACGGCGGACCCGCGGCCAAGCCTGGCCGCGGCGACCGCCACGTTGGTGGGGCTGCCGCCGAGGTACTTGCCGAAGGTCTCCACCTCGCGCAGCGAGACGCCGACCTGGAGTGGGTAGATGTCGACACCCACCCTACCGATCGTGAGCACCTCGGTCATGCGTCGCCTTCCGGGCCGCGCCCGGGCAGACCGGATCCCGGCCGCGCTTCCGGTGCGGGGTGCGAGAGAGCGGACAGGTACGCCAGGCTCTCGCGGACCGAGGCCTCGGGCCCCTGGCCTTCCGGTGGCTCCCCGTCGAGGACGACGTCCTGCTCCATGACGTACCAGCCCTGGTAACCGGCCTCGCCCAGCCGGGTGACGATGCCCGCCACGTCCACGTCGCCCCGGCCGAGGGGTCGGTAGATCCCGGCGCGCACCGCGTCGGTGTAGGTGAGCCTGCCCGCGCGGACCTGCTCGGCGAGCGTGGCGTCCACGTCTTTGAGGTGTACGTGTGCGACTCTGGCTGCTGCCCTGGACACCAGGTCGAGCGGGTCGGTGCCCCCGATCAGAAGGTGGCCGGTGTCCAGGCAGAGCGGCATCTCGGAGCCGTCGAGCACCCGGCCGACCTCGTCACGCGTTTCGATCATGGTGCCGACGTGCGGGTGCAGCGTGACGGCCCGCTCGAACCGCTCCGCCGCCTCCAGCACGCGCCCGAGATTGGCCAGGAGCGTCTTCCATCCCTCGGCGTCGAGCACGGGCCTCTCGTCGTAGCCGTCCGCGCCGGTCGCGGCCGCGAGCACGACCGTCCCCACGTCACCGTCGGCGAACGCCCGCAGCGTCGCCTGCGCCTCCGGCACCGGGTCGTACGCGGGATCGTGCAGCACCACGGGGACGAAACCCCCGATGCCGCTCAGGCCGTACGACTCCAGGAGCGTACGGCGGTGTTCAGGAGAGGGTGGCAGGAAGCCGTCGGGGCCGAGCTCGGTCGCGGTGAGGCCGAGTGCGCGCATCTCGCCGAGGACGCGGTCGCGATCGAGCTGGTGGCCCCAGCCGGGCACCTCGCACACCCCCCACGAGATCGGTGCGGCGGCGATCCTCACCGGGCCGGTCACGGCGCCTGAGCCGGAGCCGGCCGGGGCGCTCATACGGTCACCTCCTCGACCCTCACGGGGCGTCCGGTGCCGCGGGACAGCTCGGCGGCCTCGGCGACGCGCAGGGCGGCGAGGGCGTCATGGACGGTGCAGGGGCTCGGCCCGCCGTCGCGCACGCTGTCGAGGAAGGCCCCGATCTCGGTGACGTAGGCCGCCTCGAAGCGGGTGCCGAAGTCGGGCCAGGCCTCGCCACCGGGGAACTTCACGGCGGGCTCGGCCGAGGTGAGAGGCACGCGGTCGTCGAGCCCCACGACCACCGTGTCACGTGTCCCTGCGAGCTCCATCCGCACGTCGTACCCCGCGCCGTTGTAACGCGACCCCTGCATCGTCACCAGAGTCCCGTCGTCGAGGGTCAGCAGCGCGGCGCTGGTGTCCACGTCGCCCGCCTCCGCGAAGAACGCGGCCCCCCGGTTGGCCCCGGTGGCGTACACCGACTCGACCTCGCGGCCGGTCACCCAGCGGAGGATGTCGAAGTCGTGGATGTGGCAGTCGCGGAAGATGCCCCCGGAGAGGGGGATGTAGGCGGCGGCCGGGGGGCGGGGGTCGGCGGTCAGCATGTGGACCCGGTGCAGGTCGCCCACCTGACCGCTCCGGAGTGCCCGGCGCGCGGCGGCGTACCCGGCGTCGAAGCGCCGCTGGAAGCCGATGTGGACGAGAGTGCCACTGCGGTCGGCGGCCTCGACGACGCGCGCGGTCTCCTCGATGCCCGGCGCGACGGGTTTCTCGCAGAACACCGGGATCCCGGCGTCGCAGGCCCGCAGGATCAGCTCCGCGTGGGTCGAGGTGGGAGTGGCCACGACCACGGCGTCGGCCTGGAACGCGTCTCCGACCAGCGCGCCGACCCGGCCTGCCACCTCCTTCGCCCGCACCTCGTCCGCGTCCGAGACGATCAGCTCATCCACTTGGGGATGGGCGGCGAGCGTCGTCGCGTGGAACCCCCCGATGCGGCCAAGACCCAACAGACCCACACGCATACTGCCTCCGCGGCTCGATCAGCTCATCACGACCCGTCCACAGTTCTAGGTATCAGAATGCCGGGAGTCAAGAATTTGTCCTGACATTCAGACGAACCATGGCCTTGGCGACGTCGTGAGCCGCCGGCCCTGCCAGGAGTTTCGCGGAGATGGGCCCGACAAGCGAAAGCCCGGACGTTCCTGGCTGACGGGAAGATCCGGGCTCGTGCGGACAGGAGGTCGGTCACCACCACCGCGCCCGTCCCGGCACGGCGTGCTTCTCCTCGTGGGTGCCGACCGGCCGGAGGTCGTCGCCCGCCAGCTCGCGGCTCGTCCACTCGGGGTGCTCTCCCCCACGGGGACCCTCGATCCCGGCTGCGCGCGCTTCCGCGGCGGTGAGCTCGGGGCCGTGCGGGGCTTGCCGCGTGTCGGGAGTCACCGGCCATTGGGCGTGCTCGCCCCTTATGCCGCAAAGAACGATGGTGACGAGCGCCACTCCCAGGGCGGACGCGACGACTATCACTCCGAGGACCACCACCACGATGTAGCCAGGATCCATGATTTCCCCCGATCTCGGATGTCGCGCGTACTTTCATTATCGAACGCGCATATAAACGGCTTCGACTCTTGCGCGACCCAGGGACGCCACCTCTGGCTCAAGCTTCGGTCAACCGTGTACAGCCCCGCGTCAGGAGGACGCCATGGGGAGCCGTACCCTGCTCAGGACGGCGGCGAGCGCCATGAATACGGAGGAGCACAGGCGATGCCCGAGTTCGACTACACCGACCTGCTTCCGATGGGCCCCGATGAGACGGAATACCGTCTGATCACGGCTGAGGGGGTGCGGAAGGTCGAGGCGGCGGGCCGTACGTTCCTGGAAGTGGACCCGGAGGCGCTGCGCCTCCTGACCAAGACCGCGATTCACGATATTTCGCACTATCTGCGGTCGTCCCACCTCGCCCAGCTCCGCAAGATCATCGATGACCCCGAGTCGAGCGGCAACGACAGGTTCGTGGCGCTCGACCTGCTCAAGAACGCGAGCATCTCGGCGGGCGGCGTGCTCCCCATGTGCCAGGACACCGGCACCGCGATCGTGATGGGCAAGCGCGGACGCCACGTGCTGACCGACGGCGCCGACCCCGAGCACATCTCGCGCGGCGTCTACGACGCCTACACCGAGCTGAACCTCCGCTACTCCCAGATGGCCCCGCTGACCATGTGGGACGAGAAGAACACCGGCAGCAACCTCCCGGCCCAGATCGAGCTCTACGCCGAGGACCCGCACGGCCACCCCGACGAGTACAAGCTGCTGTTCATGGCCAAGGGCGGCGGCAGCGCCAACAAGTCCTTCCTGTACCAGGAGACCAAGGCCGTGCTCAACGAGAAGCGGATGCTCCAGTTCCTGGAGGAGAAGATCCGCTCCCTCGGCACCGCCGCGTGCCCGCCGTACCACCTGGCCGTGGTCGTGGGCGGCACCAGCGCCGAGTTCGCGCTGAAGACCGCCAAGTACGCCTCCGCGCGCTACCTCGACGCGATCCCCACCGAGGGCTCCCCCTCTGGGCATGGCTTCCGCGACCTGGAGCTGGAGAAGAAGGTCTTCGAGCTCACCCAGAAGCTCGGCATCGGAGCGCAGTTCGGCGGGAAGTACTTCTGCCACGACGTACGGGTGATCCGGCTCCCCAGGCACGGCGCCTCCTGCCCGGTGGCGATCGCCGTCTCGTGCAGCGCCGACCGGCAGGCCCTCGCCAAGATCACTCCCGAGGGCGTCTTCCTGGAGAAGCTGGAGACCGACCCGGCGCGCTTCCTGCCCGAGACGACCGACGAGCACCTTTCGGACGACGTGGTCTCCATCGACCTCAACCGGCCGATGAGCGAGATCCTCGCCGAGCTCACGCGCTACCCCGTGAAGACCCGGCTCTCGCTGACCGGCCCGCTCGTCGTCGCCCGTGACATCGCCCACGCCAAGATCGCCGAACGGCTCGACGCCGGCGAGGAGATGCCGCAGTACCTGAAGGACCACGCCGTCTACTACGCCGGACCGGCCAAGACGCCCGAGGGGTACGCCTCCGGGTCCTTCGGCCCGACGACCGCCGGCCGCATGGACTCCTACGTCGAGCGCTTCCAGGCCGAGGGAGGGTCCCTGCTCATGCTGGCCAAGGGCAACCGCTCCAAGCAGGTCACCGAGGCCTGCCAGAAGTACGGCGGCTTCTACCTCGGCTCGATCGGCGGCCCGGCGGCCCGCCTCGCGCAGGACTGCATCAGGAAGGTCGAGGTCCTCGAATACGCGGAGCTCGGCATGGAGGCCGTCTGGAAGATCGAAGTCGAGGACTTCCCCGCGTTCATCGTGGTCGACGACAAGGGCGCCGACTTCTTCGAGGACACGAGTGGTCCCGTGCTCACTATCGGTCGCCGAATCTGACAAAATCTGACGGAAGATCTCAACAGAGAATCGGCATGGCCTCTACAGGGGGCGATAAACAAATAGGTAAGCTGCCACCCATGCGCGCCCCGTCCGGATACGAGCTAGCCTCGCGTTACCGGCTCGTAGAGCCGGTCGGCCGCGGCGGCATGGGCACCGTCTGGCGTGCGCACGACGACCTTCTCGACCGTGACGTGGCTGTCAAGGAGGTGCGCCTCCCGCTGGTCCTCGACGAGGAGTTGCGGGCCGAGCTCTGCGCCCGCACCGAGCGCGAGGCGCGGGCGACCGCCATGGTGGCCCACCCTTCGGTGATCACCGTCTTCGACGTCGTCACCGAGGACGACCGCCCCTGGATCGTCATGGAGCTCCTCCACGCCCGATCGCTGGAAGATCTGGTCAAGGAGGAGGGGCCGCTTCCTCCGCGCCGCGTGGCCGAGATCGGCCGCCAGGTGCTCGGCGCACTGCGGGCCGTGCACGCCAAGGGCATCCTGCACCGCGACGTGAAGCCGAGCAACGTGCTGGTGACCGAGGACCGCGCGGTGCTCACCGACTTCGGCCTCGCCGCCCTCGAAGGCGACGCGTCGATCACGCAGGCCGGCATCGTGCTCGGCTCCGCCGGATACATCGCCCCCGAGCGCGTCCTCGGCGACAAGGCCAGCCCCGGCGCCGACCTGTGGTCGTTCGGCGCCACCCTGTACACCGCCGTCGAGGGCCGGGGCCTGCACGGCAGGCGTACGGCCGCGGCGGCGCTGGCCGCGCTCACCAGCGGTGAGCCGATCCCGATGGACAAGGCAGGCCCGCTCGCCCCCATCCTGCGCGGCCTGCTCCAGATCGACCCCGACGCCCGGCTCGACGGCATGCGCGCCTCCCTCATGCTCGCCCGGGTGGCGGCGGGCGGCTCGGCGGAGGAGCCGCTCGGAGGCCCCGCCCACCGCACCGCGACCCGCCAGCAGCCCATGAACCCGAGCGCGATGGGCGGCATGCCGCCCCCGCCGTACGCCACGATGGGCGCCCTGTCCTCCTCTCCGGTGTCCCCCGCGTCCCCTTCGCCCCGCAGCAGGCCGTCCCACCGGGGCCAGCACCGGGCCGACGCGCGGCCCGACGCCCGCCCGGTCTACATCCCGCCGCGCGACCCTGGCCCCGTGCCGCCGCCCCGCATGCCCCGCAGGCCCACCGAAGGGGTGCACCGCAAGCCGTCGGACCCGGCACCGGGTCGCCGCCGGGCTCCCGCGAACCCTGAGGTGAGCCAGGTGATGCGCCAGCTGTCCGATATCGTGCGCATGGTCCTGCCGCGCCGCTTCTGGCCAAAAAATATGCGTTAGTGATGCGAAAGCATTTCTCAAGTCACTATCGCTATCTTCTTACTCATGCCGGAACAGCAGAGGCGGCTGCTCGCCGACAGATATGAGCTGATCACCCCCTTAGGCCGGGGAACGATGGGCACTGTCTGGCGCGCCCACGACCGCCTCCTCGGCCGTGACGTGGCCGTCAAGGAGATCCGCCAGGACTCGGGGTTGAGCAAGGAGCAACGCGACGAGCTGCGGGAACGCATGATCCGCGAGGGTCGCACCGCTGCCAAGATCGTCCATCCGTCCGTGGCGACCGTTCACGACGCCATCGTGGTCGACGGAAGCCCGTGGATCATCATGGAGCTGGTCGAGGCCAGGTCCCTGGAGCAGGTGATCGACGAGGAGGGCCCCTTGCCGCCCCGGCTGGTCGCCGAGATCGGCCTCGACCTGCTCGGAGCGCTCGGCGCCGCGCACGAGCAGGGCATCCTGCACCGTGACGTCAAGCCCGGCAACGTGCTCCTGACCGACACCGGCCGCGTGGTGCTCACCGACTTCGGCATCGCGAAGGCGGCGGGCGACAGCAACATCACCAAGACGGGCATGGTGATCGGCTCCCCCGGTTACACGGCGCCCGAGCGGGCCCGGGGAGACCACACCGGCCCCGAGTCCGACCTGTGGTCGCTCGGCGCGACGCTGTACTTCGCGGTCGAGGGACGGCCCGCGTACGAGCGCAACTCGGTGAGCGAGACGCTGGCCGCGCTGATGACCGAGCAGGCCGACCCCGCCACCCAGGCCGGGCCGCTCCGACCGGCGCTCGAAGCGCTGCTGGAGAAGGACCACACCAAGCGGCTCACGCACGCCCAGGCCGTCTCCAGGCTCCGCGCGGTCGCCAGAACCTCCGCCTCCAAGACCGCCGCGACCGAGAAGCCCCAGCCCTCCAAAGCCACCCCAGCCGCCCCGGCCGAGAAGCCCCAGCCCTCGAAAGCCACTCCGGCCGCCCCGGCGGTGAAGGCCCAGGCCGCCAACGCCGGGAAACCCGCCACCGCTCGGGAAACCGGCGGCACCTCCGAGCCCGTCACCCCTCCCAGACCGAGCAAAGCTCGAACGCCGGACGTCGCCGCCGCTTCGGCGGCGCGGCCCTCACCGAACGCCGATTCCGAGCAGGACGTCGATTCTGAGCAGGACGTCGATCCGAACCAGACGATGATGGTCATCCGTCCGAAGGGCGGCCTGCGCATCCCCGGAGTCCATCCCTCAACCGACGCCATCCCCGGAGTCCATCCCTCAACCGACGCCCCCGCCGACGAGGACGGGCAGGCGACCACGGTAGGGCGGCTTCCCGCGCCGAAAGCGACCCCCACGCCCCCGGCGCCTCCCTCGTCGCCGGCGGCGCCCGTGCGGCCGTACGGCAAGCCTCGGCCGTACTCCGGATCCGCCGGCGACCCCACCGAGGTCGTGACGAAGCCAGGACCGGGACGGTCCGCGAGCCTCGAAACCACCGCCCCCCGCGCCACGGCCGGGATCCAGGCGCCACCGGGGGCCCGCAGACCGGCATCCTCGGACGCCCGGAGGCCTGAATCCTCGGAGGATCGGACGTCGGGGTCCTCGGACGCCCGCAGGCCGGGGCCTCAGGGGGCCGCCGCCGCGGCGCCCGTGCTCGCCCCTGGAACTCTCTCCTCTCGGGGAACGGCGGATCAGGGGACGGCGAACGGCCTTCAGGCGACGGCACACGACATGCCCGGCGACCGGGCCGACCCGGCCACGCCCGAGAACGGGCTCGGCCCCGACCTGTTCGCGTTCCAGGGCACGGCGCCGCCCCGGGGCAGCAGCCCCACCGGCATGATCATCCTGGTCGCCGTGGCCCTGCTCGGGCTGGCGGCCATCGTGATGCTCGTAGCCGCCGCGGTGTCGAGCAGCGGCTCCACCGATCCGGCGGGGGCGAAGGCCCTGGGCGGCGCACGGTCCGGCGGGAGCACCACCGCCTCCACCGTGGACGCCGGCGCGAGCACGACCCTCGATGCCGGTACGGGCACGGCCACACCGCCCGCGTCCGGGCTCCGCCGCTACATCGACAAGAGCGGCTTCATCATCGACCTGCCGGCCAAGCTGCGCGGCGTCGCGAAGGGCGGCAGCGTCGGGTTCAGCGCGGAGGGCGAGGTCCGTACGGTGCGGATCAGCCGCTCGGCGAACGGCACCGCGGACGTCCTCCGCGCGGCGAGGGCCGCGGAGGCGCGGGCCATCGCGGCGGGCACCTACCCCGGGTACAAGCTCATCCGGCTGGCCGTGACCCGCCCAGCGCCGTATCCCGGCACCGACGTGGCCGACTGGGAGTTCACCTACACCGCGAGCTCCGGCCCCGCCCACGTGCTCTCCCGCTGGGTGGCCGTGCCCGGCGGCGACAGGTACGCGATCTACTGGTCTACGCCGGAGACCGGCTGGAAGTCCCACCGGTCACAGCTCGGAACGGTGCTCTCCTCATTCCAGCCCGCCCGCAGGGACGCATCAGGCGGCTCGTAGGGCAAAACTGGAGTCATGCAGGATTTCCGGATCGAACATGACTCGATGGGCGACGTACGCGTTCCCGCGTCGGCCAAGTGGCGGGCGCAGACGCAACGCGCCGTAGAGAACTTCCCGATATCGGGGCGCGGGCTCGAACCCGCCCACATAGCGGCGCTCGGGCTGATCAAGGCAGTGGCCGCCGAGGTCAACGGCGAGCTGGGCGTCCTTCCCGCCGACATGGCGGAGGCCATCTCCGAGGCCGCCACCGACGTCGCCGAGGGCGAGTGGAACGACGAGTTCCCGATCGACGTCTTCCAGACCGGCTCGGGCACCTCGTCCAACATGAACGCCAACGAGGTGATCGCCACGCTCGCCGAGAAGCGACTCGGCCGCCCGGTGCACCCGAACGACCACGTCAACGCGTCGCAGTCGTCCAACGACGTGTTCCCGTCGTCGATCCACGTGGCGGCGATGGTCGATGTGGCGTACGAGCTGATCCCGGCGCTGGAGCACCTGTCCATCTCGCTGCGCCAGAAGGCCGACGTGTTCGCGAAGACGGTCAAGGCGGGGCGCACCCACCTGATGGACGCCACGCCGGTGACGCTCGGCCAGGAGTTCGGCGGCTACGCCACACAGGTGGAGAACGGCATCGCGCGGCTGCGGGCGACGGTGCCCCGGCTCGCCGAGCTGCCCCTGGGCGGCACGGCGGTGGGCACGGGGATCAACACGCCGCCCGGGTTCGCGCAGGGGGTCGTCCAGAAGCTCAGGGAGGCCACCGAGCTGCCGTTCACCGAGGCCCGCGACCACTTCGAGGCCCAGGGCGCCCGTGACGCGCTCGTTGAACTGTCCGGCCAGCTCCGCGTGATCGCCGTGTCCATCAACAAGATCGCCAACGACCTGCGCTGGATGGGGTCGGGACCGAGGGCCGGTCTGGGCGAGATCAACCTTCCCGACCTCCAGCCCGGCTCCTCGATCATGCCGGGGAAGGTGAACCCGGTCGTCCCCGAAGCGGCCACCATGGTGGCGGCCCAGGTGATCGGGAACGACGCGGCGGTGACCTTCGCAGGGGCGTCCGGGAGCTTCGAGCTCAACGTGATGATGCCGGTCATCGCGCGCAACGTGCTGGAGTCGATCCGTCTGCTGGCCAGCGTGTCACGGCTGCTCGCCGACAAGTGCGTCCACCGGGTCACCGCCAACGCCGACCGGCTGCGCGAGTACGCCGAGTCCTCCCCCTCGATCGTGACCCCGCTCAACCGCACCCTCGGGTACGAGGAGGCGGCGAGCATCGCCAAGCAGTCGCTCAAGGAGCGCAAGACCATCAAGGAGGTCGTGATCGAACGCGGCCACGTGGCCTCCGGCAAGCTCACAGAAGAGCAACTGGACGCCGCCCTGGACGTCCTCGCCATGACCTCCCCACCCGAACAACCCGAAGATCCCGATACGTCGCGCTGACAGCACCCAGGGCAGCGGACGGTGACCCCCACCGATGCCGGCGGGGCATCGTCCGCCGCCGGGACAGGTCGAAATAACTTCGCTGCCTGGTGGGACGCGGTTGCTGGAGGCATTTCCTAGGTGGAAGGGGTCGAGGGGAGGTAACGCTCCTGGACGGCGTGGGCCAGGCGGACGGCGTAGCGGCCGCCCGGGACGTGGGAGGCGATTCTGCCGAGGATCGAGCGCCGGGCCGAGAGCATGCCCGGCTCTCCCCCGGCCTGGATCCTCGCCCTTCCTCCCCTGCCCATCTCCAGGACGAACCGCAGGTCGACCTCCTTGCCCTCGACGCGCAGGCGCGGCGCCCAGAGGCCGGGGCCGATGTGCCCCTCACCGGGGAACCGGCGTACCGCGACCTTGGCGACGAGCTGGCCGGGGAAACGGCCCGGCACCCCGGGTTCGACGAGCGCGGGGACCGCGGTGACCCGCCCCCGGCTCGCGATCTGCCGCAGCACCAGCTCCGCCGGGGGCCCACCGCTCGGCGGGACGTACGGGACGGGCAGGACGACGAACACGGTGCCTTCCCTGTGGGTGACGGAGGCCCCCGGCGAGACGAGCACGATCGACTCGGAGAACGACCGGGGCTCCACGCACACGCTCAGCTCCCGCTGGTCCGACCAGCAGGGGATGATCAGCTTGCGCGGATGGCCGGCGAGCACGCCGACGCAGCTCAGCTGGTCGCCCCGGTGCCCCGCGACCCGTGTGCGAGCCTGCTGCGCGCCGCTGTGCATGCGGACGTGCACCTCCCACTCGCCCGGACGCAGGGAACGCCCCAGCGCGGCCGTGCTCACGTCCAGCCGGGCCCGTCCGACGGCCCAGACGCGCACCCTGTCGCCTTCCTGCGATCGGCACACCTCGCCGGCCACCGGGAGGAAGAAGATCAGCCCGTTGTCCATGTGGCGGATGTAGACCTCCATGCGGGCCCGGGCCACCGCCTCGGTCACGTCGGTCAGCTCCGGCGGCAGGGCCAGGCCGTCGAGCGGAGGCGTCCAGTGGAGACGATCGCCCTCGGCCCTGAAGGTCATCGGCGCCCCTTCGGCGTCGACGATCTCCACGGCCAGGTCCATGAGCAGGATGCCGTCCTCCCAGCGCACGTCACGGAGCTCAGCACGCACGGACGTACCCCTGGAAGCGTCGCTGAGGGCCACCAGGCGCCCCAGCTCCCCGGATCGGAGCAGAACCGCCCGGGCGCGCAGGTGGACCGGCAGATGGCGATCCAGCCCCTCACCGAAGCGCTCGGCGGTCAGCTCGCGCAGCACCGCGAAGAGCGCGGCACGCCGGTCCTGGCGTGCCGAAAGGAGGCGGCGCCCGCCCAGCATGCGCAGCACGCCCGTGCGGAACCAGTGGGCGTACAGCCGGTCGTGCTGGTCCCCCGGGTCGCTGTAGGCGTCGATGATGTCGAGGATCGCCCGGATCCCCGAGGCGTGGGCGCCCGGATCCAGCGGACGGTCGGGCACCGGGCCCACGTGGCAGCAGATGTGGTCGGCGAGGATCGCGATGACCTTGGCGGTCAGGTACGCCTTGATGACGAACGCCTGCTCCGACAGCTCGGGATCGAGGTCGGAGAAGCGGATCTCGCGGGTGTCGAGGAAGGCTCGGCGGAACAGCTTGTGCGCCGTCGGCAACCCCAGTAGGCGGTCGCGCAGCACGTCGGCGCGCTCGCGGTTGCGGGTGAAGGCCCTCGGCGGCGGGTTGTCGCCGGTGACCAGCCGGCCGATCAGCACGTCGGCGTCGGTCTCCACGGCGGTGCGGTACATCATCTCCAGCGCCACGCGTTCGAGCCGGTCGCGCTGGCTGAGCAGGTAGACGTACTCGCCCCGGGCCACGGCCAGGCCCACGTTGCGCCCGCGAGCGGGCGAGCCGGTGTGTTCCAGGTGGAGGACCCTGACGTTGGGCCGCACGGCGGCGACGGCGTCGAGGCGTTCGCGCGTGCCGTCCCCCGACCTGTCGTCCGCGAAGATCACTTCGTACTCGTCCGACGGCATCGACTGCTCCAGCAGCGAACGTACGCACGCGTCGAACGCGTCATCGTCCGGGCCTGGCTCTGATACCGGCACCACCACGCTGACCTTCACACCCATGGAGGTCAGCGTGCGGCGCGCGCCGCCGCGACGCAGCCAGGCTTGCCGAAACGTCAAACAACCCTGACTAAGAGTTCGCGCTGTTCAGTATCGGTCAGGGGCGTGAACTCAGTACCAGCCGGTGGCCTGGGAGTGCCCCCAGGCGCCGCAGGGGGTCTTGTAGCGGGCCGCGATGTAGCCGAGGCCCCACTCGATCTGCGTCGCCGCGCTGACCTGCCAGTCGCCGCCCGCGCTCGCCATCTTGCTGCCGGGCAGGGCCTGCGGGATGCCGTAGGCGCCGCTGCTGCGGTTCATGGCCCGCTCGTTCCAGTGGCTTTCCCTGTCCCAGAGCTTCTCCAGGCAGCCCCACTCGCCTGACCAGCCGCGCGCGGCGGCCATCTTCTGGCCGAGCGCCTTGTTGCTGCCGGGGTTGGGCTTGGAGCCGGGCGGGAAGGCCTGCGCCGTGAAGCCGTCGCCTCCGGGCGCCTTCCGCACGATCTTCACGGGGTCGAAGCCGGCCGCGCCCTTCTTGCGGGCGTTCTTGATGTCGTACGCCCGCTGCGCCTGCGCGGCGACGGCCTTGAGCGCGTCGGTCTCGGCGTCGGGCGCGAAGGGGTCGTTCAGCCCGCGGGTCAGCTCGCCGAGGGTCAGCGGCGTGGCCGGGGCGGCCTCGTTCTCCTGGATGGTCTTGACGACGAAGACGCCGAGCGCCGCGACCACCGCCAGGGACATCCCGACGCCGATCACCCGCTTGGTCGTCAGCCACGACCCGCGTGCGCCCCGCTTACGTGCACGGCCACGCGGCGCCGGGGCGTAGTCGTCGTCCCGCCCGCCTCGCCTGTCCTGCAACTGCTGACCTGAGCTCACGGCCTATGAGCTTGCCGTGACATAGGGGGTGGTTCGCAACCCAAACGGCAAAATTCCTTGAAGGTCTCATGACCTAACCCGCGAGTAACGTGCGCTTATCCACCTCAGTGTGATTCTCGTCACACCACCACCCCAGGGTCCGCCCTCCGGACCCCCGCACCGGAGGGCGGCCGGATGGCGAGCCATCCGGGAGGCGCGTCCGCGGACGAGGCGCGGATCCCCCGGCCCCTCGGGCCGGCACGGCAGCAGAGGCGTCGCGGGAACCCTGGCTCGGGAGCGGACCCCCTCAGGCTGCTTAGTTACTGTCGGGGTTGCGTCGGCGCCACGTCACAGTTCTGTGACAGAGAAGGCGATAACGGAGTTTCGGCAATAATGTCCGGGTGGCCGGCATCCTTCTCGTTGAAGACGATCCCTCCGTCAGGACGGGGCTCGAGCTGGCACTCACGCGGCAGGGCCACTCCGTCACCGCTTACGCGACCGGCGAGGAGGCCCTTGACCATGTGCGCGCCCGGCGTCCCGAAATCGTCATCCTCGATGTGATGCTGCCCGGAATCGACGGCGTGGAGGTGTGCCGCCGCATCCGCAGGCTCGACTCCCTGCCGATCATCCTGCTCACAGCTCGCGGCGACGACCTCGACATGGTGGTCGGGCTGGAGGCCGGCGCGGACGACTACGTGGTCAAGCCCGTGGAGCCGCGCGTGCTCGACGCCCGCATCCGGGCCGTCCTGCGCCGCCTGGAGTCCGCCTCGGCCGACCGGATCAGCTTCGGGGACCTCGTGGTCGACCGTGGAGCGCTGAAGGTGACCCTGGCCAACCGCGAGATCCACCTCACGCCGACCGAGCTGCGCCTGCTGCTCGAACTGGTACGTCACCCCGGCCAGGTGCTCAACCGGCGGTACCTGCTGCGGGCGGTGTGGGACCACAACCACGTGGCCGACTCCCGCCTGGTGGACGCCTGCGTGCAGCGCATCCGCGCCAAGATCGAGCCAGTGCCGGCCGAGCCGGTGTTCATCCACACCGTGCGGGGCTTCGGGTACCGCTTCAGTCCCCCGTGAACCTCGGCCGCCGTCGTCCCACCGGACTGCGCGGCCGGCTGGTCATCACCTTCATCCTCGTCGCGGTGACCGCCTCGGCCCTGGTGGCGGGCATCGGCTACCAGCTCGTCCGCCGCGCGCTGCTCGACCGTGTCGAGGGCAGCGCTACCGTCGACGTCCGCGACGTCCTCCAGCGGATCTCGCTGCCCATCGGCACGAGCGACCTGCTCTGGCCGACCGACTCGGTGGTCACCGAGGGCGATCTCACCAGCCTCGCCGAGTCGCTCGGGGGCCCCGACCGCCAGGTGATCCTGAGGTACGGCGACCAGGAACGGCTGAGCACGGGCACGAGCCTCGCGCTCGGCGACGTCCCGATCGAGCTCCGCAGGCAGGCCGCGTCGCGCATGGTCCGCGAGCGGCTGCTGATCAGGGAGCAGCCCTGGCTGCTGATCGGCACCCAGGTCCACCGGCTCACCCGTACAGGGGCGGTCCGCCCGACCGGCATGACGGTCTTCGTGTTCGTCTCCCTGAAGGAGGAGGACGGCGTCCTCGCCCGGCTGCGCACCGCGCTCGCCCAGGCCTCGGGGATCACGCTGGCGATCGCGCTCACCGTCGCGCTGGTTTCCGCGCGCAGCGTCCTGCTGCCGGTACGCAGGCTCGGCGACGCCGCCCGGGCGCTCGGAGCCGGACGCCTGGACACCCGCCTGCCCGTGCACGGCCGCGACGAGCTTGCCGGGCTGACCGCGACGTTCAACGACACGGCCTCCGCCCTGGAGCAGACGGTGTCGGAGCTGCGCGCCCTTGAGGCGATGTCCCGGCGGTTCGTGGCCGACGTCTCCCACGAGCTGCGCACTCCTTTGACCGCGATGACCGCCGTGACCGACATGCTCACCGAGGAGGCGGAACGGCTTCCCCCCGACGCGGGCAAGGCCGTGGACCTGGTGGTCCGCGAGATCAACAGGCTGCGGATCCTGGTGGAGCACCTCATCGAGGCCAGCAGGCTGGACTCCGGCGCCGCCGTGCTGACCAGGGAGAACATCGAGGTCGGCGAGGCGCTGGCCGACTGCCTGGAGATCAGGGGATGGACGGGCCGGGTACGCCTGGACGTCCCGCGCGGCCTGTCGTTCTCGCTCGACCCCCGGCGCTTCGACGTGATCGTGGCCAACCTGATGGGCAACGCCCTGTACCACGGCGCGCCCCCGGTGACGGCGACCGCGCGTGCGCTCCGCAGCGGCCTGCAGGTGAAGGTGCGCGACCGGGGGAAGGGCATCCCCCAGCAGGCGCTGCCCCACGTCTTCGAGCGTTTCTACAAGGTGGGCGCGGGCCGGGCGCGCAGCGAGGGCAGCGGGCTCGGCCTCGCGATCGCCAAGGCCAACGCCGAGCTGCACGGCGGCACCATCACGGTGGAGCTGTGCGACCCGGGGACCCAGTTCACGCTGTGGATACCTCACCCATGAGACCACCACCGAGTCCCCGCGGTGGCGTCCCCGCGCGACGCGGCGGTCGCCTGGCACGCCTCGCCGTACCGGCCCTGGTCGTGATGCTGGCGGCGGCGTGCGGGGTGGACCCGACGGGCGTCGTCGACGCCGGGCCGGCTCCGGTGATCAGCGCCCGAGGCGCCGCCGCGACCGTCTACCTGCTCCGTGACGGGCGGCTCGCGCCCAAGAACGTCGCCACCGCCTCCGCGGCGGCGCAAGACGTCATCACGGCGCTGTTCGAGGTGGGCAAACGGTCGGGGGACGGCCTCGGGACCGGCCTGCGGGGGTTCCGGCTCGAACAGACGGTCCTCGGGCGGTACGGGGTGGACAGCGGCATCCGCAACGACCCGGAGAACCCCGTGGGCCTGCGGCTGCACGTGATAGTGAACGGCCCCGGCCGTCTCGGCAGGACGGCGATCGCCCAGATCACCTGCACAGCGCGGCTGCGCGAGGAGATCTGGGCCGTGAAGATCACTCAGACCACGCCCAAGGGGCCGCTGGCGCTGGGCGAGCACACCTGCCGCGAGTACCACGATCTCGCGGCGGCCAACGTCAACCTCCCGCCGTGACGCCGGTCACGGCGAGGGTGACGTGGTCCGCTACCGGATCAGACCGTGATGTCCTCCAGCATCTCGGTCACCAGGGCGGCGATGGGCGAGCGCTCGGACCGCGTCAGCGTGACGTGGGCGAACAGCGGGTGCCCCTTGAGCTTCTCGACGACGGCCACCACGCCGTCGTGCCGTCCGACCCTGAGGTTGTCGCGCTGGGCGATGTCGTGGGTCAGCACGACCCGCGAGTTCGCGCCGATGCGCGACAGCACGGTCAGCAGGACGCCCCGCTCCAGTGACTGGGCCTCGTCCACGATGACGAAGGCGTCGTGCAGGGAGCGGCCGCGGATGTGCGTGAGCGGAAGGACCTCCAGCATCCCGCGGTCGAGGACCTCCTCGATCACCTCGGGCGTCGTGACGGCTCCGAGCGTGTCGTACACCGCCTGCGCCCACGGGCCCATCTTCTCGTTCTCGGATCCCGGCAGGTAGCCGAGCTCCTGGCCGCCCACGGCGTACAGCGGGCGGAAGACGATGACCTTGCGGTGCTGGCGGCGCTCAAGCACCGCTTCCAGCCCCGCGCACAGGGCGAGGGCCGACTTGCCCGTGCCCGCGCGGCCACCGAGCGAGACGATGCCGACCTCGGGGTCCATGAGCAGGTCGAGGGCGATGCGCTGCTCGGCCGAGCGGCCGTGCAGCCCGAACACCTCCCGGTCGCCGCGCACCAGCCGCACGGACTTGTCGGCCTGCACCCGTCCGAGCGCGGAGCCCCTGGTGGAGAGCAGCCGCAGGCCGGTGTGGGCGGGCAGCTCACGTGCCTCTTCCAGGTCGAGCGTGCCGTGCTCGAAGAGCGACTCGACGTCCTCGGTGGTCACCTGGAGCTCGGCCATGCCGGTCCAGCCGGACTCCACGACCAGGTCGGCGCGGTATTCCTCCGCGGCGAGCCCGATCGAGGCGGCCTTGACCCGCATGGGAAGGTCCTTGGACACCAGCACCACGTCGCAGCCCTCGGCGGCGAGAGAACGAGCGACGGTGAGGATGCGGGTGTCGTTGTCGCCGAGCCGGAAACCGGCCGGCAGGATCGCGGGGTCGCTGTGGTTGAGCTCAACCCGTATCGTGCCCTCGCCGATCGGCATGGGCTCGTCCAGCCTCCCGTACTTCACCCGTAGGTCATCAAGTACGCGCAGCGCCTTGCGGGCGAAGTAGCCGAGCTCAGGATGATGCCGCTTGGCCTCCAGCTCGGTGATGACGACGATAGGTAGAACTACCTCGTGCTCGGCGAAGCGGCTCATCGCCGCAGGGTCGGCTAGGAGGACTGAGGTGTCCACAATGTAGGTACGCCTGGACGGCGTCGTGCTACTGGAGGTAGTGGACGGGTTGCTCGAGGACACTGCCACGCGTTCTCCCCCGGGCGCCAGGAGTAAGCACCCTGCCAGATGAGGTGGTGAACGGACCGGGTCCGGTGGTGCGCCCCCAGATGCGCGAGGCGCGGCCGGATACCGGCCCTCCTCGTCAAAAGGCGACGCAAGGGCGGACCCTCTCCCGAAGTAGGCCGTATGGACTGCCTACCAACTACGGTACGTCGTGCACGCCCCCTACCCAACAGCTCAACCAGGGCTGATAGGGGGGGTTCACGGGGTGTTTCAGTTTCCGTACCGTCGGTGCCGCGCGGCGTACGACCGCAGCGCCCGCAAGAAGTCGACCCTGCGGAAGTCAGGCCAGTAGGCCTCGCAGAAGTAGAACTCCGAGTGGGCGCTCTGCCAGAGCAGGAATCCGGAGAGCCGCTGCTCTCCCGAGGTCCGGATGAGAAGATCCGGGTCGGGGAGGCCGCGCGTGTAGAGATGCTCCGCGATGTGCTCGACATCGAGGACCTCGACAAGCTCCTCGATGCTCGCGCCCTTGCTGGCGTGCTCCTGGAGGAGGGAGCGCACCGCATCAGCGATCTCACGTCTTCCTCCATACCCAACTGCAACGTTCACAATCAGCCCAGGTCGGCGTGATGTCGCTTCTTTTGCATCTTTAAGGATGCGGGCCGTGCGATCGGGCAAAAGGTCCAGCGCACCCATCGTGTTGACGTGCCAGCCTCCGGCCACCAGCCCCTGGACGGTGTCCTCGATGATCTCCATGAGCGGGTCGAGCTCTTCTTTGGGCCGGGAGAGGTTGTCGCTGGAGAGCAGCCACACCGTGACCACCTCCACGCCCGCCTCGCGGCACCAGACGAGGAGCTCGGAGATCTTGTCCGCGCCCTTCTGGTGGCCGTGCCTGACGTCGCGCAGGCCCATGGCCCTCGCCCAGCGGCGGTTCCCGTCGACGATGACGCCCACATGCCGGGGTATCTGGTCGGAGGACAGCCTCGTCCCGAGCCGGCGCTCGTACAGCCGGTACACGAGATCGCGCACGCCCATGGAGACCTCCCGTTCGCCGCCCGTCCGCTTCGGGGCGTTGACAACACGCAATTATCACGCGCGCGGACCCCTGCCCGCCCCCGCTTCGGTTACCGATCAGTACCGGTGCGGGCGGCAAGGGTGCCCCGGACCCGGCCGGAAGGGTCAGCCCAGACGGCTCACGAGGGAGTGGTACTCGTCCCACAGCTCCTTGGGCATACGGGTGCCGAAGGTCTCCAGGTGCCCGGGGATCAGTGCGGCCTCTTCCTTCCACACCTCGCGGTCGACCGACATCAGGGTCGCCATGTCGGCCTCGGACACGTCGAGGCCCTCGGTGTCGAGCGCTCCCTCGGCGGGCAGCAGGCCGATCGGCGTCTCCACGGCCTCGGCCTCGCCGTTCAGGCGCTCGACGATCCACTTGAGCACACGGCTGTTCTCGCCGAACCCGGGCCACAGGAACCGGCCCGAGGCGTCCTTGCGGAACCAGTTGACGTAGTAGAGCCGGGGCAGCATGCCGTCCGCGCCCGTCTTGCCGATCTTGATCCAGTGGGCGAAGTAGTCGCCCATGTTGTAGCCGCAGAAGGGCAGCATCGCGAACGGGTCGCGGCGCAGCTCGCCCACCTTGCCCTCGGCCGCGGCGGTCTTCTCCGACGCCACGTTGGCGCCGAGGAAGACACCGTGCTGCCAGCTGAGCGACTCGGTGACCAGCGGCACGGCCGTCGCGCGGCGCCCGCCGAACAGGATCGCCGAGATCGGCACGCCCTCGGGGTCGCGCCACTCGGGGGCGATCGTCGGGCACTGGGCCGCCGGGGTCGTGAAGCGGGCGTTCGGATGGGCGGCGGGCTCGCCGGAGGCGGGCGTCCAGTCGCGGCCCCTCCAGTCGGTGAGGTGCGCCGGAGGCTCGTCGGTCAGCCCCTCCCACCACACGTCGCCGTCGTCGGTCAGCGCGACGTTGGTGAAGATGCTGTTGCCCCAGAGCGTCTTGATGGCGTTGGCGTTGGTGGACTCGCCGGTGCCCGGCGCCACGCCGAAGAACCCGGCCTCGGGGTTGATGGCGTGGAGCCTGCCGTCCCGGCCGAAGCGCATCCAGGCGATGTCGTCTCCGACCGTCTCGACCTTCCACCCCGGAATGGTCGGCTGGAGCATCGCCAGGTTGGTCTTGCCGCAGGCGGACGGGAAGGCAGCGGCGACGTAGCGCGTCTCGCCGGTCGGCGGGGTGAGCTTCAGGATGAGCATGTGCTCGGCCAGCCAGCCCTCGTCGCGGGCCATCACGCTGGCGATGCGCAGCGCGTAGCACTTCTTGCCGAGCAGGGCGTTGCCGCCGTAGCCGGAGCCGTATGACCAGATCTCACGGGTCTCGGGGAAGTGGCTGATGTACTTGGTGGAGCTGCACGGCCAGGGGACGTCCTCCTGGCCGGGCGCCAGCGGGGCCCCCACGGAGTGGACCGCTTTGACGAAGTCGCCCCTCTCCTCGATCAGCCGCAACGCCTCCTCGCCCATGCGGGTCATCACGCGCATGGAGACGACGACGTACGGAGAGTCGGTGATCTCGACCCCGAGCTGGGAGATCTCACCGCCGAGCGGGCCCATGCAGAAGGGCACGACGTACATCGTGCGCCCGCGCATGCAGCCGTTGAAGAGCCCGTCGAAGGTCTCGCGCATTTCCTTCGGGGCCACCCAGTTGTTGGTCGGGCCGGCGTCCTCGGGGCTCTCAGAGCAGATGAAGGTGCGGTCTTCGACCCTCGCCACGTCCGTGGGGTCCGAGGCCGCGTGGAAGCTGTTGGGCCGCTTGGTGAGACGGGTGAAGGTGCCCTGCTTGACCAGCAGGTTCGTGAGGCGCGTCCACTCGGCCTCCGAACCGTCGCACCACTCGACACGGTCGGGACCGGTCAGCTCGGCGATCTCCCTGACCCACGCGACCAGCTCGGCGTGAGTCGTCGGAGTGGTCATTTCTATGGAAACTGACACGGGGCCGGCTCCTTACTCTCAGGCCAACATCATTAACGACAAACCGCCCCGAATCCAATTGGCGTAGACCAGTCGATGAAACAGAAGCACAAGAACTTCTAAAGTCAGAAGATCCGCTCTTCCCATTTCACCGCTGTTTCACGCTCGTGAATTCGGTGCGCCGCCGTGGCCCCTGTCCGCTGCCCGTGCGTACGACGTCACGGCAGGCAGGGACCGCGATGGTTCGTGGGAGTTTACCCACACTTGACCGAGATAAAAGGGTGCCCCCCGGCCGGCGGACCCGCTACCCGCCTGGCGCCGAGCGAACATTGGTATAGGCCAATTCGAATGGTCTAGGCCTGTTAAAGAATTGGTTTAGGCCAATTTACGCATTCATCTCCGGGCCCTCGGAACGCACGCGGTCGACGTGCTGGAGCGCATCGCGCAGGTCAGCGAGCCAGGTGTCGGTGTGGCTGCCGACCAGGCGGACGCACCACGCGAGCGCGTCGCTGCGGCTGCGCGCGACGCCCGCCGCGACCAGCGTGTCGAGCACGCGCCGCTCCTGCTGGCGCAGGCGGGTCATGACCGGGATCGAAAGCGTGGTGAACATCACTGTCTCGCCGCCCACGGACACGCCCCAGGAGACCTTACGGCGGAACCGGTGCTCGGCCTCGCGGGCGATCTCGATGCGGCGCTCGCGCGTCTCTTCCCTGAAGCGCTGGATGAGGCCGTCCAGCAGCGCGGCCCTCTCAGCGCCCGAGGCGTCCTCAGGCGCGTCCGGGATCCGAAGCGTGCCGACCACCGCGATCTCCTCGCGGTCGAGGACGAACTCGTGCTGCCCGGAGAACCACTCCTGCGGCAGGCGGCCGGTGAACCAGGAGATGATCACTGCTTCATCTGTTTCCATGTAATTGAGATTACACCCATACGTCGAAGCTTCAATGGGGTAAAGCCGTCCCCGTCGAAAAGAGCCCGCGGGCGCGCCGGCGAACCGTGAACTCGGCCCGCGCGAAGCGAGACCGTACGCCGTTCGGCACGCGAGAATCAGAAGATGAGCACACCTGCGCGCATCGAACAGCAGTGCGGTCTACGCGAGCGCAAGAAGGCCAAGACCCGGCTGTCCATCCGGGAGCACGCCATGCGGCTGTTCGTCGAGCAGGGGTACGAGAACACGACGATCGAGCAGATCGCGGAGGCCGCGGAGGTCTCGCCGAGCACGTTCTTCCGCTACTTCCCGACCAAGGAGGACGTCGTCATCCAGGACGACTACGACCCGCTGCTCGCCTCGGCCTTCCTGGAGCAGCCGGCGTCGCTGCCGCCGCTCGCCGCGCTGCGTGAGGCCGTCCGCCTGGTGTACGGCGAGGTGCTGGCCTACGACGAGCAGACGATTTTGCGGCGCATCCAGCTCGTCTGGGCTATCCCGTCGCTGCGCGCGCGGCAGATGGAGGGGCAGATCGCCACGATGACGATGCTGACGGCCGCCATCGCCGAGCGCACCGGCCGGCCCACCGACGATTTCGCGGTACGGGTCTTCACCGGAGCCGTCGTGGGCGGCTGGATCGCGGCCGTCGAGCGCTGGGTCCGCTCCGACGGCGAGGAACGCCTCATCGGCCTGATGGACGAGGCGCTGGTCCTGCTGGAGGAAGGGCTGCCGCTCTAGGGAACGGCTGCTCACCAGGACAACGCGGAAACCTGTCCGCGTTGTCCTGAGCCCGCGGGCACACCACGGGCCGGGGGCATCATGAGCCGGTGCGGTCGGTGGTGCCCCAGAACCATTCGATCTTCGCGGTGCTCCTGCGCCGCTCGATCCACTCGTCGAAGATCCGCCGCTGGACCTGCTCACGGACGATGTCGTCGAGCACGGCGGGCACAATGGCCAGCACCTTGACCAGCATGAGTCCGTTTTCGGTGCTGACCGGCCCCACGACCGTGCCAGGCTCGGCACCGAACACCTGGCGGGCCGCCTCCGGGCTCAGCTCTCCACGCCGTAGCGTGACGAAGATCGGCCCAGCCATGGCCGTGCCCGCCGCGAACGCCCGCTCGGCGGCCCGCAGGAAGTCCTCGCGCTCAGCCGGAGGCTCGGCGCCGGCGTCCACTGCCGCCCGCACGACCCGTGCGATGTCGAGCTCGTGGCCACGCTCGGCGAACCACTCCTCCACCAGCCCCGCGGACACCCGCTCGCGCAGCCGCGCCACCGACGCCTCGGTCGCGACCAGCTCCTCCAGCTCCGGGTGGGAGATGCCGTTGCGGTCCATCCATGCCCGCGTCGCCTCCCCCGTCAGCAGCCCGCGTGCCCGGCGGAACGCGTTCATGGCGTCCTGCAGTTCCGCGTCGGTGAAGCGTTCCGGCGACTCCTCCAGGGCCTCCCGTACGAGGCTGTCGCCGACCAGGCGATCGGCCAGGCGGGACTCGTCCCAGATGAAGTCCAGGGCCGCGATGGCCCTGGTCACCGGGGTGTCGACGCCGTTGACCCGGAGCAGCAGGTGCTCGGCGGCCCGGTGGACGCCGCGCAGCGGCCACGGCAGGGCGGTGCCTGGACACCACGACAGCGAGACGGTGGCACCGCTCCCGTCCTTGACGAGCAGGGCGTGGTGCAGCGAACCGTCGTACTCCTCCCGCTGCCTGATCAGGCGCGCCCGTACGTGCGGATGGTCCGCCCGGAACGCCTCCAGGTCACGCTCGGCCGTGCCGCCGCTGAGCAGGCCGACCGCGTCGGCCAGTGTCCGCCCGTCCACCATCACTTCTCTCCCCTGGTGAGCAGGTCACCGATCGCGGCGCTGATGGGCAGGCCCGTCGCGGCCTCGATCCACAGGAACTGCCCGTTCGGATTGATCTCGAGAAAGACATAGCGGCCGTCCGGCGTGAGGATCAGGTCGATCGCGCCGTAGGTCAGCCCGAGCCGCCCGACCAGCGCCACGCAGCGCTGGGAGACCTCGCCGGGCAGGTCGTGGACCCGGATCGGCGTGGCGCCCGGGTCGTAGTGCCGCCAGTCGTACTTGGTGTGGTTGCTCACCTGTGAATGGATCTCGGCGGCGAAGACCGCCGTCCCCACCACGGTCACCCGCACCTCGACCCGCTTGGGCACATAGGCCTGGACGATGACCGGGCAGTAACGCAGCGCGTCGGCGTATCCGGTGTCGGCCGTGGACACGGGCGCGGCGAAGCGGCCGAACCGCTCTCCCTGACCTTCCAGCCGGTTGCCGTGGACCGGTTTGGTGATCACACGTCCCTCGTGCCGGTCGTAGAAGTCGAGGAAGGTCTCGGGGTCGGTCGTGACCAGCGTCGGGGGCAGCTCGAAGCCCAGCAGGCGGGCCCGTTCGAGCTGGTACGGCTTGCGCGCGGCGCGGTCGATGACGGGCCTGGACGCGGGGACTCCGAGGCAGTCGAGGCTGTCCCACAGGCTGTCGGACACGGCGCGCAGCTCGTCATGGATGTAGTCCGCGTAGGCGTAGGGCGCGACCTCCGGATGCGCGACCGGGTTCAGCGGCCTCCGGTACCAGAACGCCGTGAGCTCGTCGAGGACGACCTGGCGGCCACCGGCGTGGAGCACCCGCCGCGTCGAGCCGGTACCCGTGTGACTGATCTCCAGGCGGGCTTCGGTGGGATATAAGGACGGATCGAAGACGACGACGTCGGCTCCGCCGGCCGTGAGGAACTCGACGACCCGGTCGGCATGGTCGTCACCGTCGCAGGTCAGTACAAGGATCATCTCTGTGCCTCCCCGGCACGCGGGGGCGCGTCGCTCGGACGCGCCCCCGCACCGATCAGGAGTCGCCCGAGGTGTGGCTGTGGTCACCGTGGATCACGATGACCTGGCTCTTCGCGCCACCACTGACCTGGAGAAGCTGAGCCTCGTCGAGCTCGGGGCCGACGGCCGCGATGTCGTCGAAGGAAGTACGCGTCTTGCTCATGTGAGTCCCACCCTTTATGTAGTACGGCGCACCCCTTGTGCGCCGTTCCCCACCAGAGGAACTTAAGGGGGCGGGACAGGGCGGGGCGTCCCTCTCGCGGGTGACCGCCGCTCATCCGGAAGACGGATTGGCCGGGCACCGTACCCGGGTGGCCGAGGCGGCGCCCGGAAGGCGAAGGCGCGGGTCAGCGCACGCGCGCGGCGACCCAGGGGCTCACCCGGACGACTCCGGCGAGGTTCTTGGTGTACACGGGCGCGATCTTCACGACGTCACCCGTGTGGGGCGCGTGCAACATCTTGCCGTCGCCCCAGTAGATCGCCACATGGGAGATATAGCCGGGGTTGGTCGGGTCGTTACGCCAGAACAGCAGATCGCCGGGCTGCGCCTGCGCGAGGGGAACCTGGGGGCCGGTGACCCACTGCTGGTGCGTCACCCGCGGCATGCGCACCCCGGCCTGGGCGAACGCCCACTGCACGAGCCCTGAGCAGTCAAATGAGTCGGGCCCCTCGGCGCCCCAGACGTACGGCCGGCCGAGCTTGCCCACCGCCGCCGAGAGCGCGACGCGCATCTGGTCGGCCGACATGAACGAACTGACCGGCCAGGTGGTGCGCGCCTGGGCGGGGGGCGTGAGCACCGGGTTGATCAGGGCGACCTGGCTGCCCTTGGGCAGGATCTTCAGAAGCGTGAGACGGAGCCGCGTGGAGTCGACGCCGGGGGCGCTCACGACCAGCGCGTTGCGCTCGGGGATGCCGAGCGACTTCGCGACCTGCTGGGAGACCACGGCGTTGATCAGCCCCATGCCCATCGTCGCGTAGGCGCCGACGCGGAGCTTCTGGCCGCCTCCGTTGATGGTGGAGCCGAGCGCCACGCCGCCGTCGCTGCCGAGGGTGAAGGACACCGCTATGTCGCCCGCCGCGACGCTGTTCCACAGGGCGTCGGAGCGTGCCGTGGAGCGCGGGGTGTACGCGCGGAACGTCGAGGGGTCGACCCCCATGGTCTGCACGCGCTTGCCGTCCATCATGACGTCGGCGGCGCTGACGACCTCGACCGCCTCGACCCCCTTGCGGGCCTTGACCCGCCGGACGGCGACGGCCGAGAGCGGGCGGGACGCCACCACGAAAAGATGCGGCTTGCGCAGCTCGCCCAGCGGCGCGACCTGCGCCTGAGCCGCGGGGGCGGGAAGGTCTCTGGTGGCAGCGACGAAGCCGGTCTCGCGCTGCGGGATCTGCCTGCGGAGAGCCGGCTCGGTGACCGTCGTCCGCTGCTGCCCCAGCTCGCCGAGGATCATGAGGTCGGCCGCCAGCACCGTGACGAGCCCGATGGCGATGACCGGGACGGCCCGGCGCAGCGGCCGTGGCAGCGGGCGCCGGCGACGCCCGGCCCGGGGCAGCGGGCGGGGACGGTAGCTCAGATCCTCACGGGCCTCGGCCAGCGCGCCGCCCAGGTAGGCGCGGACACCGCTCAGGCCCCGGGTGAGACTCTCTCGGACGACGGTCGTACCACGCGGTCGCCGATCGAGCACGTTCCACCCCTTTCGCCGTGGTATCTCACATCGAGCGCTGTCGCACGCCAGGCGTACGTCGTCCCCTTCAGTGCCTGATTGTCCCGAAGTTCGACCCCCGGTGTCCGGCGATTCTCCCTTAATCAGCCTCGATCCGCCGAAGCGGCGCTCCGGCGGATCATGTCACGGGGTCGGACGTGGGTGTCGAGCGCGATGCTCAGTTGCCGATGTACGGCACCGCCTCAAGGATCTCCACGGTGTTCTGCCTGCCGTTGGGCAGCGTATAGGTGGCCCTCTCTCCGATCTTCTTGCCGTTGATCGCGGCACCGAGCGGGGATCGGGGTGAGTAGACGTCGATCGGGGCGCCGCTCTCCTCGCGGGAGGCCAGCAGGAAGGTCACCTCGTCGTCATCGTCACCGTCGAACCGTATGGTCACGGTCATTCCGGGGCCGACAACGCCTTCGGCACGCGGGGCTTCCCCCACTCTCGCCTGGTCGAGGAGCTGGCGGAGCTGGAGGATGCGGCCCTCCATCTTGCCCTGCTCCTCCTTGGCGGCGTGATACCCGCCGTTCTCCTTGAGGTCTCCCTCTTCGCGAGCGGCTTCGATCTTCTTGGCGATGTCGACACGCCCGGGCCCCGAGAGATACTCAAACTCCGCCTTCAGGCGGTCGTACGCCTCCTGCGTCAACCAGGTGACGTTCTCTTCGCGGGAGTCGACCACGGGTTCTCCTTGCGTACTCGTGAGAGTTGCGAGCGTTCGAATTCGGGGAGACTAACAAATTAACCCGCCCGAACGCTTTCCCAAAAGTCTCATTGTACGAGATAGCAGTACTGCACGTGGCCCGAAGTGGCCTGAGCGCTGGTCTCAAGGCGCTCCGTCAGCTGGATGTCGGCCTGGCCGGCGGGGAGCGTGACGTCGCGGGTGCCCACCTCGACGTGATCGGTGTCGGTGGCCCGCAGCTTGCACACCGCCGCGCGGTCGGCGGCCTTGTGCGCCTGGAAGGTTATCGTGATGGAGTTCGGCCCGCCCACCTGGAAAGCGATCACTTCGGTCATCACGTCGGGATTTCCCTTGGCCGACATCATGACGTAACCCCAGCCGCCCATCGCGATCGCGATAAAGATCCCGATGATGAGGAAGGCGATGGATCTCCCACCCCGTCCGAAGCGTCCCGGACGGTCCGGAAAGGACTCCGGGGTGCCGAGGACCGGCCCAGCCGCGTTCGAACCGACACCACTATCGGTCATGGCGGAATCTCCCAGCGGTCCCTCGTCGTTGCACGAGACAATTGTCCCCTGCGGGGGCTCCGCCCTGCGCGTCGCCCCAGGAGAAACTAGCCTCTCCGGGGAGCTGTCCTGGACACCTGAGGAGAAACCGAGCCGTGAGTGCACCGCTGAGGCTGATGGCCGTACACGCGCACCCTGACGACGAGTCGAGCAAGGGAGCCGCCACGATGGCGCGCTACGTGGCCGAGGGCGTCGACGTGCTGGTCTGTACGTGTACCGGTGGTGAACGCGGCTCCATCCTCAACCCCAAGATGGAGCGTCCCGACATCCTGGAAAACATCACCCAGGTCCGGCGCGAGGAGATGGAGAAGGCACGCGAGATCCTCGGCGTCGAGCAGAGCTTCCTCGGCTTCGTCGACTCCGGCCTTCCCGAGGACGAGAGCGAGCCGCTGCCCGAGGGGTGCTTCGCGCTCCAGCCGCTGGAAGTGGCGGCGGCTCCGCTGGTCGCCGCCGTGCGCGCGTTCAAGCCGCACGTGATCCTGACCTACGACGACGACGGCGGCTACCCGCACCCCGACCACATCATGACGAACAAGATCTCCATCGAGGCCTTCGAGGCGGCCGGCGACCCCGACCGCTACGTGGGCATGGGAGACCCGTGGCAGCCACTCAAGCTCTACTACCACATGGGCTTCACGCGGGAGCGGTTCGAGGCCCTCCACCAGGCCATGACCGACCGGGGGATCGGCTCGCCGTACGGCGACTGGATCGCCCGCTGGGAGGACCGCCCGCAGAAGTGGGAGATCACCACGCGCGTGCCGTGCGGCGACTACTTCGAGACGCGCGACCTCGCGCTGCTCGCGCACGCCACCCAGATCGACCCGGACGGCTTCTTCTTCGTCTGCCCGCGCGACCTGCAGCGGGAGATCTGGCCCACCGAGGACTACCACCTCGCCCGGTCGCTGGTCGACACCGCGCTGCCCGAGGACGACCTGTTCACGGGGATCCACGCGGGCGAGGTCTCTCACGCCCGCAACTGACGCGACGCCCCGGGCGGCAGACCACCAGCCTGCCGCCGCAGGGGGTGAGGCCCCCAGGTGGCAGACTTGACAGGTGACTGATTTCACCGCACACGCCGTTGCCTCCCTGCCGGGAGCCGCCGCTCCGCCCACTCCGGTCGGCCCCGGCCTGCTCGGCTTCATCGTGGTCGCCGCGATCGGCGTCGCGCTGTACTTCCTGGTGAAGTCGATGAACAGGCAGATCTCCAAGATCGAGGTTCCCCGCGAAGCCGAGCTGGACAGGCCCGGAGCCCCTCTCGACAGGCCCGAGGCCGATCTGGACAAGCCTGGAGCCGGTGAGCAGGAAGCCCACCCACGACCCAACGGGACCCGCTGAGCGCTGTGGTCCACGAGAGGAATCCCCCATGGACCACAAGGTCGAGGTGACCGACAACCCGGACGCCAAGCGCTTCGAGATCACGGCCGACGGCCGGCTCGCCGGGTTCGCGGAGTACCACCGGCTCACCGGCCGGCTCGTCTTCACGCACACCGAGGTGGGCGAGGAGTTCGAGGGTCAGGGGCTCGCCAGTCGCCTGATCCACGACGCGCTCGACGCGGCACGTGCCGAAGGTGTGCCGGTCGTCCCCCGCTGCCCCTTCGTCGCCCGCTACATCGAGCGCCACCCCGAATACCGCGACCTCGTCGCCGGCGACCACACGGGCGTGGCGCAACCCTCCAGCTGACGCCTCACTCAGGCGCCCACGCGCGCTCCAGCGCCTTCGGCAGGCCCCACCAGCCGAGCGGGGTGAGGATCGCCTTCTCGTCCACGATGCCGAGCCGCTGCCACAACGGCGTGACCGACGTGAACAGCGCCTCGGTGGTCTCGAGGTCTTCGGGGTCGTCCATCTCGACGTCGATGTCCTCGGACTCGGCGACGAACCTCGCGATGCGCTCGGGCGAGGCCAGCACTCCGGGGCCGCGCCGGGCGAGCGCTATGACCGCGGCGAGCCAGTCGGCGTGGTGGATGGTGCAGATGGCGGCCAGCGCGGCGTCCTCCTGGCTGAGCTCGCCTTCCAGGTCCCAGAACTGGTGCTCGTCCTCGTCCTGCAGGTCGGAGACCGGCGAGGCGATGCCCGCCGCCACCATGAGCCACAGCTCGGTGTCGCTCTCGGGAAACGGGCCGTCGTCGAGGCCCGCGCAGGCCTTGAGCACGCTGCCCGGATATCCGGGCTCCGCCAGGACCGCGCGGAGTCGCAGGACGGCGGTCTCCAGGTCGTCCTCGGGGCACGGAGGCTCCGGCAGGTCGGCGAGCACGCGGTGGAGCTCGCTGAGCGCGAACGCCTCCTCCTCGTCCCAGGAGGCGAACAGGCCCTCGTCGAGCTCGTCGCCCACCGCGATGCTGGGCACCCGCCCGTCAGGAAGCGCCGTGGAGAGCCAGCGGTCCTGGATCCCCTCGTACACCTCGCGGGCCTCGGAGTCGCCGGCCACGAGCCGGTCGGGGTCGATCTCGCCGCCGGTCACGTGCTGCTCCAGGTGGGTCACGAGCCGCTCGTACAGCTCCGCCGCGACCGGGCCGCGCTCGCCTTCCTCAGGCCAGACGAAGTAGCTGCGGGTGATGAGGATCGGCTCGGTGCCGGTCGACTCCAGCCACCGCTGGACGTCCCCGACCGTCGCCACGCCGGCCTCGATGCCGGTGAGCGTGGCCTTGGCGGAGTCCCAGAAGGCGGCCGACAGGGGGTTGCCCGCCGCCAGCATCGCCCGGCGCAGATCGGGGATCGCCACCAGCGCTTGGCCACTCGGCAGCGCGAGCAATGCCCGGGCGACATCCCGACGGGTCAGGCTGGCCGCGGGCCGGCCCGCGTGCTCGCTGACGAAGTCCAGATCCATGCTCACGCCCCGTGAGCCTACGCCCATGTCCCCGAACGTGACAGCGTGACCATCCCCCGCACGCCATGAGCGGCGAGGTGGACCGGTCCGGTGGCCACGAGACGACATGTCAGGACGGGACGAAAGGCCCTAGCGGAGACCTCTGAAGTGGGCAAAGGGTGAAATGAGGACTTGTTTCGCACCCGAGGAGGGGCCATGACCGTGACCCAGGCGTCGCGCGTGAGCCGAGATCGCACACGACCGACATCCAGTTCCGACGGCGATCTGATCCAGCTCGACACTCCTGTCGTCAGCCTCCACGTCCACCGCCCGCACATGCCAAGGATGCCTCGCATGCCAAGCATGTCTCGCATGCCGGGTATGTCTCGTATGCCCGGCACGTCCAGCAGTCGGGGACAGGAGATGGGCAGGGCGGTGGAGACCGCCAGGACGTTCCTCCCTCCGCCCGAGCGCATCGCCTACTACGGCGGGCTGGGTCTGCTCGCGGCCATCGGGCTGATGGAGTGGCCGGTGGCCGCGGCCATCGGAGCCGGGACCATGCTGGCGGCACGGGCCTGCGCCTCCGCCCAGAAGTCCGAGCAGGAGTCCAGGGCCACCGAGCGGCCGTCGCGGGCGCGGGCGTCCACCGCCACGACCGGCAGGGCCACGCCCCGCGCTTCCAGGGCGTCGACATCACGGGCGGCGACACCACGGGCCTCGACATCACGTGCGTCCACTCCGGCGTCCGCCAGGACGTCCCGGACAGCGCGATCGACCTCGTCCACGTCCACCCGGACGCCCGCACGGTCGACGTCACGCGCGGCCGGAAGCTCGTCCACGCGGTCGACGTCACGCGCCGCCGGATCCTCGCCCGCACGGACTGGATCGGCGCAGACGGCGGCAACTACGGCAGAGAGGCGTTCAACCGCCTGACCTGGGCATACTTAGGGTCGAATGATCAGACCGCACGCCGCGCGGTCTGATCATCTTGTCGGCACCCGGTTCCCTGGAGGCGTTTTGTTCTCGCTACGCGACCTCAGGGGACCGGTAGGCCTGATCACGTCCTTGCTGCCCGAGACGGTCCGCGGCCTGCTTCCCTGCCCCCGGCAGGTCCACACGTTCGCGGGAGGGGTCCGCGTCCAGCTGTGGAACATCGGCGGCCCGGCGACCTCGCCCGAGGCCCGTGCGCTCGAACGGGGTCTGGTCGACCTCGGCGGGGTCGACCGGGCGGAGGTGAACGGCGCGCTCGGCTTCGTCTTCATCGAGTGCGACGCCGGCACCGTCGACGTCGGCAAGCTGCTCAGGATCGTGGACGAGCTCGACGTCGCGGAGCGGCCCGGCGACGGACAGGTGGCCCGTCACGCGGTGGAGAACCAGGCCCGCGCGCTCGTGGAGCTGGGCGCCGGGCTCGTGGGCGCCGGCGTGACGCTGGTCGGCCGGGTGACGCGCGTGACCAGGGCGCCGGCGGCGCTGCCCGCCCTCCTCCAGCTGGCGGAGTCCACCCCCCGGGTGCGGCACGAGGTGGAGCGCCGTGTCGGGCGGCCGACCGCCAACATGGTGTTCGCCACGACGCGCTTCGCCGCCCAGACGCTCGCGCTGCGCCCCCTTGGGCTGTTCATCGACTCGCTCGCGGCGGCCGGCCGCCTCGCCGAGGCCACGGCGGCACGCCGGGCGTGGACGGCGAGGGAAGAGGAGTTCGCCGAGAGGAAGGGCGGCTACCGGCACATCAGGGCGGCCGTCACCGAGCGCCCGCGCCCCATGCCGTACGGGCCGATCGAGCGCTACGCGGACACCGTCAGCGTCGGCGCGCTCGCCTCGTACGGCGTGACCTCGATCATCAGCCCCGACCAGGAGCGGGGGCTCGCGATGCTCGTCGCCGGGACGCCCAAGGCGGCCAGGCTCGGACGGGACGCCTTCGTCAGCGCCGTGGGCATCGCCGTCGCGCGACGGGGCGCTTTGGTCCTGGACCGCGACGCGATGCGCTGCATGGACCGCGTCGACACGGTGGTGTTCGACGCCGACACCCTGACCATGGGCACCTGGACCGTCCACGAGGTGGTCGCCCTGGCCCCGGCCGCCGATCTGAACCCCGGCGACCTGCACGCCCACGTCTACGCCCTGCTTGAGGGCGCGGACGCGACCGTACGCCGCGAGCTCGGCGAATGGGCGGCCGAATCGCCGGCGGCCGTCCCCGTCCAGGCGGCGCACTGGCGGGAGAAGGGGATCCGGCCCATCGCCGTCACCTACCGGGGCGAGACGGTCGCGCTGGTCGGCGTCGTCCGCGAGGTGCATCCGTTCGCCGAGGCGCTCGTCGGAGCCGCCGGTGACGCCTGCGAGGTGATCATGGCCGGCGGCGACCCGGACCTCGCCTGGCGGCTCGGCGCCGAGCGGCTGGTCGCGGGGGGCGCCCGGCTCCCCCAGGCCGTGAGGGCCCTGCAGGCCGACGGGCGTGCGGTGGCCGTGGTGACGCAGCGCTCCCGTCGCGGGCTGCGCGAGGCGGACCTGGGCATCGGCGTGCTGACCCGCTCGGGGCGGCCGCCGTGGGACGCGGACGTGATCGGCGGCCCCGACGCGGCACACCTGCTGCTGAGGTCCCTTCGCATGGCCAGGACCACCAGCGGTCGCAGCGTGAAGGTCTCCGCCGCCGGGGCCGTACTCGGAGGCGCGCTCACCGTCTTCGGGCCCGCCGAGGGCTCGGTGCGCCGGGTGCAGCTCGTCGGCGACTGCACGTCGCTGGTCACGCTGGCCACGGGAGCGTGGTCGGGCCGCGACGTCGGCCGCGGCGAGCTGCCCGAGCGGGTCGACCGCACACCCTGGCACGCGCTGCCGACACAGGACGTCCTGGCCCGCCTGTCCTCGACGGTGGCCGGGCTCAGCGAGGCGGAGGCCGCCCGCCGCAGGACCGTCGCGAGCCCGCGGGAGACCAGGGGCGCCTCGCTGCTCCGGGCGACGGCCGAGGAGCTGGCCAACCCGCTCACGCCGGTGCTGGCCGCCGCCGCGGGCGTGTCCGCCGCCATGGGGTCCGCCCTGGACGCCGTTTTGATCGGCGGGGTCCTGGTCGTCAACGGGCTCATCGGCGGGGCGCAGCGGACCAACGCCGACCAGGCGCTCACCCGGCTGACCGACGCCACCGCCGTCCCCGTACGGCTGCGCCGCCCGCAGGGGCCGGTGGACGCCACCGCCGACGACCTCGTACGAGGAGACATCATCGAGCTGCGGGCGGGAGACGCCGTGCCGGCCGACTGCCGGGTGCTCAAGGCACGTGCCCTGGAAGTCGACGAGGCGCCCCTCACCGGCGAGTCGCAGCTGGTCACCAAGTCACCCAAGCCCACCGCCGCCCCGGCGGTGGCCGACCGCACCTCCATGGTCTACCAGGGCACCACCATCGCGGCGGGCCACTGCCTGGCCGTGGTGGTGGCGACCGGAACGGCCACCGAGGCGGGCCGAACGGCCGAGCTCGGGAAGCGGGAGGCGCCGCCGACCGGTGTGGAGCTGCGGCTGCGCGCCCTGAGCCGCCAGATCATGCCGGTCGCCCTCGGCTCAGGCGCGATGCTGATGGTCACCAACCTGCTGCGCCGCTCCACGCTCGCCTCGGCGCTGGCCCCGGCCGTGAGCCTCGCCGTGGCCGCCGTACCCGAGGGCCTGCCGTTCATCGCCACGGTGGCCGAGCTGGCGGCGGCCAGGCGGCTCTCCACGCGCGAGACGCTGGTGCGCAACCCGTCGACCATCGAGGCGCTCGGACGGGTCGACGTGCTCTGCTTCGACAAGACCGGCACCCTCACCGAGGGGCACATCAGCCTGGGCCGGATCTCCGACGGCCGCCTGGAGCATCCCGTCGAGGGCCTGCCCGCGGACTTCCGGCCGATCCTCGCGGCGGCGCTGCGGGCGGGCCCCCAGCTCGACGGCGAGCGGGCCGTCCCGCACCTCACCGACCGCGCGGTGGTGGAGGGCGCCGAGAGGCTCGGGGTGGTCCCCTCCGAGGGGCTCGGCTCCTGGCTGCGGATCGACGAGATGCCCTTCGAGTCGGCCCGGGGTTACCACGCGGTGCTCGGCACGCCGGGGACGCCGGTCACGACCGTACCCGGGGGCGGGGGCCCTCACCTGCTCAGCGTGAAGGGGGCTCCCGAGGTGGTGCTCACCCGGTGCACCACCATGCTGAACGACGGCGAGGTCGCGCCCCTGGACGAGGACGCCGCCCAGGCGCTCACCAAGGAGGTCGACCGGCTCGCCCAGCAGGGTTTCCGCGTGCTGGCCGTGGCCGAGCGCTCGGCGGCGAGCCAGCGCGACCTCGACGAGTCCCGCGTCGAGGGGCTGTGCTTCCTGGGCTTCCTCGGGCTGGCCGATTCGGTCAGGCCCACGGCGGCGCACAGCGTGGACCGGCTCGTACGAGCGGGCGTCCGGGTCGTCATGATCACCGGTGACCATCCCAGCACGGCCGAGGCCATCGCCGCCGAGCTGAACGTGCTCGACGGCCTGCGGGTCATGACCGGGGCGGAGCTGGACGCGATCGACGACGCGGCGCTGACCGGCATGCTGCCGGAGGTATCGGTGTTCGCACGCGTCACCCCTGCGCACAAGGCGCGCATCGTCGCGGGCCTCCAGCGGGCGGGGAAGGTGGTGGCCGTGACCGGTGACGGCGCCAACGACGCCCCGGCCATCAGGCTCGCCGACGTAGGCGTCGCGCTGGGCTCGCGGGCCACCCCGGCGGCACGCGCGGCGGCCGACGTGGTGGTGACCGACGACCGCATCGAGACCATCGTCGAAGCCATCGTCGAGGGACGGGCGATGTGGAGCTCCGTCCGCGACTCGCTCGGCATCCTGCTGGGCGGCAACCTCGGGGAGATCGTGTTTACGGTCGGATCCAATTTGTTCGCCGGCCGCAACACCCTGAACGCACGACAGCTCCTGCTGGTCAACCTGCTCACCGACATGCTGCCCGCCCTGGCCATCGCCATCCGGCCGCCGAGCGCCACGAGCCCGGAGAAGCTGCTGACGGAGGGGCCGGAGGCGTCGCTCGGCGATGCCCTGACCAGGGACATCTACGGGCGCGCCGCCACCACGGCGGCGGCGGCCTCCCTCGCCTGGGTGCTCGCGCGCTCCACCGGCACGCAGGCGCGTGCGGACACCGTGGGCCTGATCGGCCTGGTGTCGGCGCAGCTGGTGCAGACCCTGATGGTCGGCGGCAGGGACCGCACGGTCATGGCCGCCGCCTCGGTGTCACTGGCGTGCCTGTTCGTCGTCGTCTCCACTCCGGGGCTCAGCCAGCTCTTCGGATGCCGACCGGTGGGGCCGTTCGGCTGGACCATCGGGCTGGGCAGCGGAACCGCGGCCGGGGTGGCGGGCCGGCTGATCAATCCGCCCGAAGGGAACGGTCACTGACCGTTCACTGTTTGGACACTTCAATCTGGACATATAGTCACATCGGTCATCAATGCTGTATAAATCAGTCGAAACACCCCTACTGTGAGGTTCCGGTGTACAACTTCTTTGCCTCTGTGCTGGCCAAGGCGGCCGTGATGTTCGTCGAGGCGCTGGTCGTGCGCCTCGTACAGGTCTGGATCGACAAGGCCGCCCCGCAGGCGGCCTGAACCGCGGATCGACAGGCCGCCCCGCAGGCGGCCTGAACCGCGGATGAACAGGACCGCCCCCTCGGGCGGCCCGAAACCGAGGTCGGACAGGGCGGCCCCCGAGGCGGCCCGGACTCCAGGTGAACCCGGCCCCCGCCTCAGGCTGCCCGTTCCACCCCGGGGGAACCCCTCTCGCTCTTCGCGTGAGGCGGACGCCGGTCGAACTCGGCGCCCGGGCGTCGAGGGTCCATGATTGACGTCATGGAGATCCTCCGTGCCTGAGCGCCCGTACATCTTGCTGTCGGTCGCGACGTCGATCGACGGTTTCATTGACGACGCCTCCGGCGAACCGCTCGCGCTGTCCAACGCGGCCGACTTCGACCGTGTCGACGAGGTGCGCGCCGGGTGCGACGCCATCCTGGTCGGCGCGGGCACCGTCCGCGCGGACGATCCTCGGCTCCTGGTCCGTTCCGCGACCCGCCGTGCGGAGCGCGTGCGGCGCGGGCTCGGCGAGACCCCGCTCAAGGTCACGCTGACCAGCGGCGGCGACCTCGATCCGAGCGCCCGTTTCTTCACCCTGGGCGACGTCGAGAAGATCGTGTACGCGGCGGCCCCCTGCGCGGACAGGGCTCGCAAGAGCCTTTCCGAGGTGGCCACCGTGGTCGACGCCGGTGACCCGCTCGACCTCCCCGGCGTCCTCGCCGACCTTTCGGCGCGCGGGGTACGGCGGCTCATGGTCGAGGGCGGCGGTGCCGTCCATACGCTCTTCCTCACCTCCGGGCTCGTCGACGAGCTCCACCTCGTGGTCGCCCCGTTCTTCGTCGGCGACCCATCCGCCCCCCGATTCGTCGGCGAGGGCGCCTTCCCGTACGGCCCGGCCAGCCCGATGCGCCTCGCCGAGGCCCGCCAGATCGGTGATGTGGTGCTACTGCGCTATCTTCCCCGGGGCGAGCCTGAGGAGGGAGGAGTCCCATGACTGACGTCGACCGCCGGTGGCTGGACAGGACCGTCGAACTCTCGCGCCTCTCCCCCACCTCGGCCACCGCGTTCGCCGTGGGCGCCGTCCTCGTGGACGCCGGTGGCCAGGTCCTCGCGACCGGCTACTCGCGGGAGGGTGATCCCCACGACCACGCCGAAGAGGCGGCCCTGGCCAAGGTCTCCCGCGACGAACCCCGGCTCGCCTCGGCGACGATCTACAGCTCCCTCGAACCCTGCACCACGCGGGCGTCGCGTCCTCGCAGCTGCACCGAGCTGATCCTGGCCGCCGGCATCCGCCGCGTCGTGTTCGCCTGGCGCGAGCCGGACGTCTTCGTCGACTGCACCGGCGCCGAGACGCTGCGCGAGGCGGGCGTCGAGGTCGTCGAGATCCCCGACCTGGCCGCCCGGGTGCGCGAGGTCAACGCGCACCTGTTCGAGGCGTAGACCGGGAAGCGCTTTGCGGACTCTCTAACTGGTCAAGGCTGCCTTCGGAGCCCGTTAAGCTGCATGGCGCGCCATTCGCGGCGTGACAGGCACTCAGAGGGAGAAGTTCACGATGTACAAGGATTTCGCAGTCGAGGCCGTGATGTGGCTGATCCCGGTCGTCGTGCTGCTCGGCATCGCGTGGCTGGTCACCGCCACGGCCTGACGCCTCGCGCCCCGAAGACCTTGGTGGTGACCGGCGTCGCCGTGCTCGTCCTACCCGCGCCACGCTGGGCGCCCTCGGCTCGCTCGGGGTGATCACGACCAAGGCGTCGGGTGAGGTGGACGCGGCCGGGCTCCGCACCGCCACGGCCACGGCCAAGACGGCTCGCGTCAGCCTGCTCGGTGGCCTGGTCACCGCCGACGAGATCACCTCCACGGCGCGGGCCCGTGATGACGAGTCCGGCCACGTGACCACCACGGGCGGGGTGGACCTCACCAGCCTCAAGGTCAGCGGCGTACCGATCGCCGACCCCGAGATCGGCCTGACGATCGACCTCCCGCAGGTCGCCAAGGTCGTGATCAACGAGCGGGTGACCGCCCCCGGCGGCATCGCCGTCAACGCCATCCACGTCCGCACGCTGGCGGGGGTCGACGTCATCGTCAGCCACGCCAGGGCCTCTCTGACCACGCCCGGGGCCCCCTGCCCGGTCTTCTGACCCCCCACCTGGGGAGCGGATCGTCACCCGGGATGTGGCTCGTCACCCGGGAAGTGGCTCGTTATCTGGCTCGCCGGTGCCGACCG
>NZ_JBFBIK010000035.1:28325-68269 GCF_040685555.1 Sphaerisporangium sp. NPDC088356 | reverse complement strand
AAGCTGACACAGAATTAGACCAGCTCAACTGCCTTGATCAAATTGACAGGTTCCGCTGGCGCCTTTGCGGCGGAGGTAGCGGCCGAGTGCGGCCAACGCGAGTGTTTCACCGAAGCGCCGACGGTGGCGCATCGCGTCGACGACGCTACGTGCGGCGCTGTATATGGGGACCCTTTCGCCTGGTGCCGCTTCGAACCGCTCGATAGCCAGGGAGAAGGTCTCGGCGGCGTACTGTGTGACCGTGGTCGGCGGGTAGGAGATCGAGGGACGGTGCGTGCCTCGAGGGATCGCGATGTGGACACTCGCCGGGATGTCGTCGATCAATTCGTGGATCGCGAGGGCGGACTCGCCGCACACGACGGCGCGTGGAGCCCGTAGGCAGACGGCGAGCAGGTCGAGGTGCGCGGTCGCGGGAGCCTCCACGCGACGGTAGACGCCTCGTGAGATCTCGTCGACATCGCCAGCTGACGCCAGGTCAGCCAGGTCACGCGGTGAAATAGTCGCCCTTCTGGCCTGTGCTGTCGTGAACGTCGGGGAGAGCACCGCCAAGCGCGCTTCAAGCCGAGAGCTCCTCGGAAGATCCATGTATCGAATCCTACCCAAGGAGCCGTTCCAGGGGGTGGATTCGATACATCAATGACTCGCTCTATCGATCGACAATGAATCACGAACGTCTTGGTGGGCCGCTTCCGAAACAGCTCATTGCGTGCCCGACAGGATGGTGGTTAAGAGGGTACGACGGCGAGCCACGGGGGAAGGCGATCAGCGGGCCTATATATCCATGCCGGGCTCGCGCTGTAGTTTGGGCGGCCATGGACGCCGAAACGTGGGACACCGTCGGCCGGCTCGTAGCCTGGCTCGACGCCGAAAGCACGCTGGCACCCGATGTCGAGCTGCTCCTGCGGTTCATGAAGCTGTCGGAAGAGACGGGCGAGGTCACCGAGGCCGTCATCGGCGTCCTCGGCCAGAACCCCCGCAAGGGTTTCACCCACACCTGGGACGACGTCGACAGCGAGTTGTGCGACGTCATCCTCACCGCCATGGTCGCCCTGAGAACCCGTAACCCCGACGCGGCGAACGTCTTCAAGGCGCACATGGCAGCGGTGGCGAGCCGCTCACTCACGACCACGAACTGACCGCGACGCTCCCCAAGAGAACCGCTACTACGAGTCCGGCGCGTCACGGTATCCATCCCGCTCGCCCGTCCCCATGTTCGTCCCGCTGGCTGCCCCGGAGTCCGTCCCGCTGGCCGGCGCGGTGTTCGAGCCAGGCCAGGAGCAGGCAGCTGATGGTGTACAGGGCGGCTATGACCAGCGCCGCGATGTCGCCGTTGTCGTAGTCGGCCTGCGAGGACATTCGGATTCTCCTTGGGAGGATTGACGCGGCGGGCCCCGCCACCCCTGGCTCAGGCCCGCCGCGCGTTTATGGGGTACGTCCGAACCCTTCGGCGTACGGGACCGTCTCACGTGTCGGCGTAGCCATCGTGTTGGTCGCTCTCACGTCTCGGCGTAGCCGCCGTGCTGGTCGGTCTCATGTGTCCGAGTAGCCGTTCTGGTGGGCGATTTCGTCTTGGACGGCCAGTTCCATTACCAGGGCTATGGCGTCGCCCCGGGCGATGCTGGCTACCAGGCCCGTGGCGCGCTGGGCTGGGGTCAGCGGGGCGTAACGGGTGGCCCACCATCCGCCCGGGGTCCCGTCCGGCCGTCGTACCCGGGTGATCCGCCAGGCCGGGTAGGTCTGGCTGAGCACGGCAAGCTGCTGCTCCACCAGCACGTCCAACTCCCTGGGAACCGGGGGCGTCAGGATCGCCCGGCGCGCGGGAATGTATCCTCCGACCCCACGCCCCGCAGTCGCCGGGAAACCGTACGGATCGGGCGGCTCGCCCTCGACCTGAAGGAATTCGTCGTGAACGTGAACCGGCTCGACCTTAGTGAGCTGGGTCTGGACGGGCTCGACTTGTGTGTCTTCGGCGTGTGCGGGCTCGTGGGTGTGCTCGTCAGGGCAGGTCATGATGCCCTCACCATGAGGTCGGCCGGCATGGGCATCGCGCCCAGTTCGGCTTCGCGTATCTGCTCGCGTAGTTCCTCGATGGTGGGTGCTTCGACTCTGAGCGGCTTTGGCGCTTGCCAGATGGCGATGGCGGTGAACTTGCGGCTACCGACGCCGTAGGCGATGTGCCAGGCGGGTTCCAGTTGGTCGAGTTGGGCGGCTGCCGCGCGTTTGGCCAGGTCCCAGCGTCGGGGCTGTACCTGGCCGGGCTGTACGCCGATCCGGTGCCGGCCCGGTTCCCGGCTCACGCCGCCGCCGCGCTCTCGTACGGCTGTCGCCCGCCGATGAAAGGCGGCGTATCCGGCGAGCGTCCTGATCCTCGGTCCGGCGCGTGTCCTGGCCCTTGGAAGGAGGGGATCGCCGCGACGGGCCGTACGTGCCGTCCTGGACGGGGCACACCGGCAGGGTGAACCCTCAGCGGACGCGCAGGCACGGCGGCCGGGAAGGACTCGCACAGTCCGAGGCGCCGCCGGGTGGCGAGCCTCGCGTGGACCTGTGCCGTCGTGGGTTGCTCCCACTGGTGATGACGACGGTGCGGCAGGCTGGACGCGTCATGGGCGTACGGGGCGTGCCCGCACCACCGGCAGCCAAGCGGCAGCGGTGGCCGGTCGGCCTGCCAGCGGATCCGGATAGCTCTAGCCTTGACCATGGGTCGCACTCCGATGCGATCAAGGGACCCGTACGGCGTGAGCGCGCCTGCGGGTCCCGCCATCTCTGAACGTCGCTCCATCACAAGGCTGCGTGACTGCGACGGGAAGAGGACACTGGAGGAAGCAGGCGGAGAACCCCGTGTCCCCTGAGTGAGGTGCACCCGCGATGAACGATGTTCCGGCTTGGGCCGACCGGCTACGCGCTGAGCGGCGGACCCGCCTGTGGAGCCAGAAGGACATGGCCGTACGGCTGCGCGACGCGGCCGACGCCCGTACCCGTGACCGCCTTCCGCAGACCGACAGCCTTCGGCGGATGATCCGCTCATGGGAAGCTGGCGCCCATCGCCCGAACGAGCTGTACGCCACGCTGTACGCCCGGGCGTTCGGCATCGGGATGTCGGAGCTGTCGCTCGACAACGAGAGGTCCGGCAGCGCTGCCTGGGGCGACGATGAGACCGACGCGTTGGAACTGGCCCAACGGGCCGCGGCCAGTGATGTGGGCTTGGAGACTCTGGAGTTGCTGGAGCAAGCTGTTGACGATCTCGCGGTGGCCTACCCCGGCACACCCCCGGCCGAGCTTCTTGGCCGGGTCCGCCAGCACTTGGCGTACGTCTGCCGGCTGGTCGACGCCAAGAAGACGCTCGCCGAGCATCGGCGCCTGCTCGTGGCCGGTGGCTGGCTGTCGCTACTCGCCGCCACCTGCCACATCGACCTTCATCAGTTCCCTGCCGGTGCCGCGCGGCTCCGGACGGCCGCCCAGCTGGCCAGGCATGCCGAGCACCGCGAGATCGCGGCGTGGTGCTTGGAAACGGAAGCGTGGCAGGTTCTCACAGCGGGCGCCTATCAGCGGGCGCTGATCCTTGCGCAGAGCGCGCAGCGGGTCGCGCCAAGGGGCAGCTCGGCGTACATCCAAGCGACCGCGCAGGAGGGCAGGGCTTGGGCGCGGCTGGGTGCCGGCCGGGAGACACGACACGCGTTGGATCGGGTCGCGCGGCTTGTCGCGCCACTGCCGTCGCCTCACCGGCCCGAACATCACTACCGGTACGACCCCGCCAAGAGTGACGCGTACACCGCGACGACGCTGTCATGGCTCGGAGATCCCGCTGCCGAGCCGTACGCCCGTCAGGTGCTCGCCCGGTTGGAGTCGACGAAGCACGGCCCGCCACGCCCGCGACGAGCCGTCTCGGCGCGCCTGGACCTCGCCCTGGCGCTCCTGGCGTCTGACCAACCCGACGAGGCCGGGCACACGACGCTCACCGCCATAACGAGCGGCCTGCTGGTGCCGTCGAACTACTGGCGCGCGGCCGAGGTGGTCGCCGCCGTTGAGAGGCGCCGCGTGCCCGAAACGGCCGAGCTGCGCGATGCCTACCAGGAGTTGTGCGGCCCGCTTCCCAGGCCGTGACTCGCTCGACGTAGCACTGTAGATCCTTACGACTCCTGATTCGCCGAAGCGAAGCTTCAAATAAGCACGGTCCGAGCGAGGCGAGGCCCGTTGTTCGTGCGCAACCGGCCGGAAGTACGGTCCGGGGCTGCCGCGAACCCTACGTTCGACCGATCCGGAGCCGGGATCGGGGGCCGCAGGATGTGGCCCCATGGCACATGAAACGCTCCCCCCGATGCCGGAAGCCACGGGACTGGGACGGCCCACGACGACTTCCTCCGGCCGGCCGCGTGTCGCCGCGCTCGACGTGCTGCGCGGGTTCGCCCTGTGCGGGATCCTGCTGGCCAACGTCAAGCCGATCGCTCACATGGTCGACACCGTTTCGGTCACCCAGCCTGCGGTGGCGGCGAGTCAGGACGACGCCTGGCCGGGGCTGTTCGTCGACCAGCGCTTCTTCCCGATCTTCTCCCTGCTGTTCGGCATCGGTTTCTCGCTGCTGCTGGACTCCGCGGGACGCCACGTCCCCCACCCACGGGTGCTCCTGCTTCGCCGGCTCCTGGTGTTGCTCGTCATGGGCCTGGTTCACATGTTCCTGCTGTGGCGGGGGGACGTCCTGACCATCTATGCCGTCGTCGGCCTGCTGGTGCTGCTGCCCTCGACCTGGCTGCCGCGCTGGGCCGTCGCGGGGCTCGCCGCCGTCCTCATCGCGACGCCGCTGATCCTCGGCAGCAACGGCGTGCCGCTGGTACCCGGGCTGTTCCTGCTGGGCTCGGCGCTGACCCGGTACGGCGTGATCGACCGGATCGAGCGCTCCGCCCGCGTCCCGGCCGCGCTGGGCCTGGTGTTCGCGGCGGGGGCGGTGCCCGCCGTGTGGCTGCAGATCGGCGACACGGAGGGTGCCTTCATCTCGTGGTTCGCCCTCGCTGGGTTGCTGATGGCAGGCGCGTACGTGTGCGCCCTGCTGCTTCTGCTCAAACGCCGCTCCGGCCGGCGCTACAGGCGGTGTTCACGCCGCTGGGCCGGATGGCGTTGACCAACTACCTGTCCGCCACGCTTCTCGTCCTGGTGACCGCCCGCGTCATCGGCGGCTCGCCGGACGGCTGGTCCTCGGGGAGGGTGCTCCTGATCGCCGGAGCCATCCTCGTTCCCCAGTGGCTGGTGTCCACGCTCTGGCTGCGCCGCTACCGCCAAGGGCCCCTGGAATGGCTCTGGCGCTGGGCCACCTGGGCCCGCCGTCCACCCCTGCGCCGCACCCCATCTGGAGCGAAGCTCCGCCCGCTGTTGCCTTGACGCCGACGACGACCTTCTAGCGTGGCTGCGACGTACGTACGGGTCGGCTACGGGGGGCTCTCGATCTGCCTTAGGGAAGTTGAGGCAGGATAGAGGGATGGCGGCGAAGGACGGCGACGGCTGGGCGCTGTGCGAGCGAGGTCATCAGCACTGGGGGCTGCACGGGTCATCGGGCCTGCTGGCCGTGCACTTCGACACCGGGGGCATCCCGCACGTCCTCATGCAGAAGCGGTCGTGGTGGAGCCATCACGGGGGCACCTGGGGCCTTCCCGGAGGAGCCCTCGACAGCCATGAGGACGCCGTAACGGGCGCGATGCGGGAGGCCCTTGAGGAGGCCGCCCTGAAGGGCGACGGCCTGCGCGTCCTCGGCGTCTACACCGACGACCACGGCGGCTGGTCCTTCCAGACGGTGATCGCGGAGGCGGAGGCCCGCTTCCCCTCCGCCCCGGCGAATGGCGAGAGCACCGAGATGCGGTGGCTGCCCGCCGACGAGATCGGGGGCGAGACGCTGCATCCCGGCTTCGCCGAGACCTGGCCGGAGATCAAGTCCGCCCTCCCGCCGTCCGTGGTGATCCTTGACGCGGCCAACATCGTGGGCGCGCGGGCGGAGCACGGCTGGTGGCGCGACCGGGCCGGTGCGGCCAAACGCCTGCTGGAGGACGTCGAGGATCTGGCGAAGCACGGACTGCGTCCTCCGGAGGGGTTTCCCGCGCCGGCCAAGTGGTTCCCCCGGATCATCATGATCGTCGAGGGAGCCGCCAGGGGCGTCCGCTCCGACGGCATCGTGACGGTGATCGACTCGCCCGGCAGCGGCGACGACACGATCGTGGACACGGTACGAGAGATCCGGCAGACCAGGCCGTGGGAGCGGGTGCTGGTCGTGACAGCTGACCGCGAGCTCCGGCGGCGGGTCCGGGAGCTGGGCGCCGAGGTTACCGGGCCCGGTTGGCTACTTGGGCAACTGCGACCAAGGGGACGGGTGTAGCGTCAAGACGTCGAACCCCACAAGACCTGACCCTCAGCTCATATCGCCCATTATCCAGAAATACCCCTTAAATCATTTATGAGCGACCGAACCACACTCGACTGGACCGCTGAGCCCGACAGTCCGGTCCCCCCGCCGACGTGGGGACGGCGAGCTCCCGAAGCGCAGGTACTCCCTTGGGTGTTCGTGCCCCTGGTGGGCTTCCTGTTGCTCGGCAATTTTCTCCTCTCACCTCATCTGACCGCACCGGCCCTGCGCACATGGTCCACGATCTTCGTGGCGATCTGCGTGCAGGCCATCCCGTTCCTGGTGTTCGGCGTGGCGCTGTCCGCGGCGATCACGGCATTCGTGCCGCCGTCCTTCTGGACCCGCGTGCTGCCGCGCCGGCCGTACGCCGCCGTGCCCGTCGCGGACGTGGCGGGTCTCGTGCTGCCCGGATGCGAGTGCGCGTCGGTGCCGGTGGCGTCGGGCCTGATGGCGCGCGGGGTGACCCCGGCGGCGGCGCTCGCCTTCCTGCTGGCGTCCCCGGCCGTCAACCCGGTCGTCCTGGTGGCGACCGCCGTGGCGTTCCCCGGCCAGCCGCTCATGGTCGTGGGCCGGTTCGCCGCCTCCCTGATCGTCGCCGTGCTGGTCGGCTGGATCTGGCAGCTGCTCGGACGTCCCGGCCGGCTGCGCATCCCTTCCCGTACGGCGCGTGAGGGCGAGTCCCGGTGGGCGTCGTTCCTGTCGGCGATGCGGCACGACTTCCTGCACGCCGGCGGGTTCCTGGTCGTCGGCGGGCTGACCGCGGCGACGCTGAACGTGGTGGTTCCGCGGTCCTGGCTCTTGTCCGTGGGCGACATCCCCTGGCTGTCGGTGCTGGTCCTCGCGGTGCTGGCGGTCATCCTGTCGATCTGTTCCGAGGCGGACGCCTTCGTGGCCGCGTCGCTCACGGCCTTCTCCCCGACCGCCAAGCTGGCCTTCCTGGTCGTCGGGCCGATGGTGGACCTGAAGTTGATCGCGTTGCAGGCGGGGACGTTCGGCCGGGCCTTCGCGGTTCGCTTCGTCCCGCTGACGTTCACTGTGGCCGTGCTGGTGAGTGTTCTGGTGGGATGGGTGCTCCTGTGAACCGTATGGCCCAGAGCCTGGTGATGACCTTGCTCGGCGGGGCGATCCTGCGCGTCTCCGCCCTGTCCACCATCTACCTGAACTACGTCAAACCCGGCTTCCGGCCGCTGCTCATCGCGGCGGGCCTGGTGATCTTCGCGCTGGGCGTGCTCGGCCTGGTCCAGGAGTGGCGCAAGCCGTACACCCCGAAGGCGCAGGCCGGCACAGAACACGAATCGGAGGAGAAGCACCGGCACGGGCCTCGCGTGGCCTGGCTGCTCTGCCTTCCGGTGGTCGCCATCTTCCTCATCACCCCGCCCGCACTCGGATCGTTCGCCGCCGAACGGGACGACACGCCCCAGCCGCGACCGTCGGCGCCCGAAGCGTACGGCGTCCTCGCGCGGGACAGGCCGGCGGTCATGCCGCTCGGCGAGTTCATCGGCCGGGCCTGGGGCGACGCGAACCGCTCGCTCGTGGACAGGCAGGTCAAGCTGACCGGCTTCGCGGTCCACTCGAAGCAGAAGGGCCAGTGGTACCTCACCCGCATGCAGCTGCGGTGCTGCGCGGCCGACGCGTTCCCCCTGAAGGTGACCGTGCTCGGGGTCCCCGCGCCTCGCGACGACACATGGGTCGAGGTGACGGGCACGTGGGTGCCCACCCCGTACGACCAGCTGCCCAAGGGGACGGTGGCCCCCGAGATGAGAGCCACCGCCGTCGCCAAGGTCAAGCAGCCCGACGAGCCGTACGAATAGGACCGAACGACTGCTACTCGCGCGCGAACGCCCGCCCGGCACCGCTATCGTTGGTGTCGCACTGGAGGGTTCGCATAGTGGACGAGTGCAGCCGCCTTGAAAGCGGCCAGGTCGGCGACGGCCTCGTGGGTTCGAATCCCACACCCTCCGCCACAGGCCCCCGGTCAGACGTGGGCGCCTCCGAAGTTGTCGCCCACCGAGGCCGCCAGGAGCAGGTACGACTCCCGCGTGGCCGGCTGCAGGCGGTCGAGGTCGACCTCGGCGCCCTCCTCCAGATGGGGGTCGTAGGGCACGCGGATCACCGCGCGGCAGCGGGCGGCGAAGTGGGCCTCCAGCTGGTCGAGGTCGACGGTCGACTTCGACCGCGGCCGTACGCTGCACAGCACCACCGTCGCGGCCTTGACCAGGTCGGCGTAGTGGTGGGCCTCCAGCCAGTCGAGGGTCGCCGACGCGGCCCTGGCGCCGTCCACCGAGGGTGAGCTGACCAGCACGAGCTGATCGGCCAGGCCGAGGACACCGGACATCGCCGAGTGGAGCAGGCCGGTGCCGCAGTCGGTCAGGCAGATCGAGTAGAAGTTCTCCAGCACCTGGGCGACCGACTGGTAGTCGGCGGCGCTGAACGCCTCCGACACCGAGGGGTCGCGGTCGGAGGCCAGGATCTCCAGCCGCGACGGCGCCTGTGAGGTGAACGCCCGTATGTCGACATATCGCTTGATCTGCTGCCGCTCGTTGAGCAGGTCGCGTACGGTCGCCGACGTCTCCAGCTCTACCTTGTCCGACAGCGTCCCGCGGTCGGGGTTGGCGTCGACCGCGATCACCCGGTCTCCCCGTACGGACGCGAGCGTGGCGCCGAGGCCCACGGTCGTGGTCGTCTTGCCGACACCACCCTTGAGGCTGAGGACGGCCACCCGGTGATGCCCGGTCGCGACCGGCGTACGGGCGCGGGCGACCAGCTCGCGGCGGCGGCGCACCTCGGGCGACTCACCGGGCTTGATCAGCCCGGCGGACGCCTTGAAGACCAGCTTGCGCCAGCCGCCCGCGGGAGCGTTCCTGCGTCCACGGAGCAACGACACCGGGTCGAGGCTGTCGGCGGTCTGCCTGACCCCGGTCGACGCCTTGGCGGCTCCAGGCTGGCGGGTGAGCGCGCCGAAGGCCGGCTGGAGGGACGGCGGCTGTGGAGACTGCCTGCGGCGGGCCCTGTATGGCTCACGCTGCTCCTCGGGCGCCTGCTCCGGCGTCACCGGCTCGGCCGCCGGAACGCTCGGCACAGCGGGCGCGGCCTGCGCCTTGGGTTCGGCGGCGGGCGCCGCCGGCCGATTCGCGGGCGGGGCCTTCTCAGGCTCGTACAGCGCGTGCTCGACGCGCGGCACGACGACGTCATCGGTGTCGGCGCCCCCCGCTGATACGAAGGCGTTGAACCGCTCCTGCTCGGGGTCGGACTCGCCGGTCTCCGCCGCCGGGAGCGCGGCCTCAAGCCAGCCGCGCACCGACTGCTCGCCGGTCGTCTCGGGCTCCGGCTCGTACGACTTCGCCGCCTCGTCCTTGCCGGGCGTGAGGGGCCCCAGGGGGACCCAGCCGGAGCCGGTGTCGCCTGCAGACTCCTCGGTGAGCGAGCCGAACGTGAAGCTGTCGGTGTCGTCGCTGACGGACTGCTCGGCAGCCGGCGAAGAGGCCGACAGTGACGCCGAAGAGGCCGGCGAAGCGGGCTCCCCGAAAGCAGCGCCGCCGGAAGGCGCGGCGGGACGCTCGCCGAAAGCGCCGGCACCCGAGGGCGACCGGCGCTCACCGAACGCACCGCTGCCAGACGAAGACGGCCGCTCGCCGAACGCGCCGGCGCCGGAAGGCGGCCGGCGCTCGCCGAAGGCCCCGAAAGCGCCGCTCCCGGAGGACGGGGAACGCTCGCCGAACGCGCCGGCACCCGAGGACGTGCCTCGCTCGCCGAAGGCGCCTCCCGCGGTCGAGGAGGTGTCGGAGCGGGAAAGCGGCTCGGACGGCCCGGTGATCGGCGCCGAGAAGGCGCCGCTGTCGCGCCCGCCGCCCGGCGAGGACGGCGGCACGTCGTCCTTCTTGCCCCAGCCGCCGAGACGCTCGGCAGCCGGTGGAGTGAGCTCGGTCGTATCCCCCTTGCCGCGCTCGGCGGCGGTGTCGTCGGGCTGCGTGGTGCCGTGCACCGGATCGCCTGCGGCGCGGAACAGCGGCGACGAGGCCGCCGGAGGCTCCGCGGGAACCATGGCCCAGGGGTCTTTGGGATATGGCGAGACGACGGTGTCGTCCGCGGTGACGGTCACCGGGACGGGCGCCTCCTCGTTCTCCTTGATGGCGTCGAGCCAGGCGAGTTGCTCTTCAAGGGAATGAGGATCCTCACGATCGTGTCTTGCCACCGTGTTCCCCCTCGGGACTGGGCTAAAGGGGCAGCAAATAGATTGAAGATTACCGCCCGCAATCACGACCAACGTGGTCAACCGCCGACTTGGCTACCCGGATAGTTTGGTCACATGCACGCGATCGTTGTTTCCCAGCCCGGTGGACCCGAGGTGCTGGAGTGGCGGGAGGTTCCAGATCCCCGCCCCACACGGGGAGAAGTGCTGATCGAGGTGACCGCCGCCGGGGTCAACCGCGCCGACCTGATGCAGCGGCAGGGCTTCTATCCACCTCCCCCCGGTGCCCCCGAGTACCCGGGCCTCGAGTGCTCCGGAGTCGTCGCCGAGGTCGGCGAGGACGTCGAGGGGTTCGCACCCGGGGACGAGGTGTGCGCGCTGCTGGCCGGCGGTGGCTACGCCGAGAAGGTGGCCGTGCCGTGGGAGCAGGTGCTTCCCGCCCCCTCCGGGATCACGCTGGTGGAGGCCGCGGCACTGCCCGAGGTCGCCTCCACGGTGTGGTCGAACGTCTTCATGACGGCGCGGCTGCGGCGCGGGGAGACGCTCCTGGTCCACGGCGGTGCGAGCGGCATCGGCACCTGTGCCATCCAGCTCGCCAAGGCGCTCGGCTCCCACGTGATCACCACGGCGGGTACGGCGGAGAAGGTCGCGCGCTGTCTCGAACTCGGAGCGGACGAGGCGATCAACTACCGCGAGGAGGACTTCGCCGAGAAGGTCCGCGCCGACGTGGTCCTCGACATCATGGGCGCGAAGTATCTCCGGAAGAACATCTCCGTGCTGAACACCGGCGGGCGGCTGGCGGTCATCGGCCTCCAGGGCGGCTCGAAGGGTGAGCTCGACCTCGGCGCGATGCTGGCGAAGCGGGCCTCGATCCACGCCACCGGCCTGCGCAACCGGCCGGTGCCGGAGAAGGGCGTCATCGTCCGCGGGGTCGGCGAGAACGTGTGGCCTCTGGTGGCCGCGGGAGCGGTCCGGCCGATCGTCCACGCGGTGGTGCCGATGGCCGAGGCCGCGGAGGCCCACCGGATCCTGGAATCCGGTGACCACATCGGGAAAGTCCTGTTGGCCAGGTGAGCTAGGTTGAATGGCATGAATGCTGAGGAGAGCACCCCGCATATCCTGGTCGTCGGCCCCGATGGCCTGACGGTCGAGGGGGAGAACGGCGAGCACGAGGAGCGTTCGGAGCGCTCGGTCGCCGAGCTGGTGGAGCAGCCCGCGAAGGTGATGCGGATCGGCAGCATGATCCGTCAGCTCCTTGAGGAGGTCCGCGCGGCGCCTCTCGACGACGCGAGCCGCAAGCGACTCAAGGACATCCACCAGAGCTCTATCAAGGAGCTGGAGGACGGGCTCGCCCCCGAGCTCGTCGACGAGCTCGAGCGGCTGTCCCTGCCGTTCACCGGTGGGGACGACAGTCCTCCGCCGAGCGACGCCGAGCTGCGCGTCGCCCACGCCCAGCTGGTCGGCTGGCTGGAGGGCCTGTTCCACGGCATCCAGACGACGCTGTTCGCGCAGCAGATGGCCGCCCGGGCTCAGCTGGAGCAGATGCGGCGTGCCCTGCCCGGTGGCATGTCACAGGAGGAGCAGCAGCCGCCGCACCGCGCTTCCGGCCCTTACCTGTAGTCACCCGTACAGCTTCTCGAGGATCAGAGCGACCCCGTCGTCGTCGTTGGCCGCCGTCACATCGGTGACGGCGGCCAGCACGTCCGGATGGGCGTTCGCCACGGCGTACGACGTGCCGGCCCAGTCGAGCATCGGGAGATCGTTCGGCATGTCCCCGAACGCCACCACCTCCTCCGAGCTGATGAGGTGACGTCCGGCGAGCGCGGCGAGCGCGGTGGCCTTCGTCACCCCCAGCGCGCTCATCTCGATCAGCGCCCTGCCGCTGGAGTGGGTGGCCGTCAGCAGGTCGCCCACCGCCTCCGTGACGATGACGTGCAGCAGGTCGGGGTCCATGTTGTGGTGGTAGGCCAGGAGCTTGGCGCAGGGCTGCGAGGTGAGCGTGGCGGCGCCCACGCGGAGCCCTGACACCTCGCGGCTGTCCCACCCGCCGAGCCTGAACTCGGTCTCGTGGGCGAACCCGCCTTCGTACTCCACGGAGAAGCTGAGCTCGGGAAGCCGGCCGCGCAGGCGGCGCACCGCCTCTGAGAGCACCTCGGGGCCGATGAGGTGGGACTCCACGATGCGCTCGGTGTGCAGGTCGTAGACGAGCGCCCCGTTGGCGCAGATGGCGAGCCCGCGGTGGCGCACGGCCCCGGCGACGTTGCCCATCCAGCGGGGCGGCCTGCCGGTGACGAACACAAGGACCGCGCCCGCCTTCTCGACGAGCGCGAACGCGGCCACAGTGCGCGGCGAGACGGTGCCGTCCGACCGAAGGGCGGTGCCGTCCAGGTCGGTGGCGACGAGTCTGGGGCTGACCATAACAACGTCTAGTTTGCACTGTGCTGGGCCTAGCTCCGGCGTCACGCCCAGAGAGTAAAAGAATCTCGCCAGGAGGGGGAACAAAGGCCCTCTGATGGTGTTAGATGTGGTGGCGTTGTATTAGCTGAACCCGATGTGCAGAACCAGCTTGACTGTCTGAGCGGCCCCGGGAAGCTGTGCGACACAACCCGGGGTTCGCGAGGTGTGAACCCCAAGATCAATTGCAGGGAGAGCTTTAATGGCTCAGGGAACCGTCAAGTGGTTCAACGCCGAGAAGGGCTACGGATTCATCGCACCCGACGGTGAAGCTCCGGATGTCTTCGTGCACTTCTCCGAGATCGTCGGCAACGGCTACCGCAGCCTCGAAGACGGCCAGCGCGTCGAGTTCGAGGTCACGCAGGGGCAGAAGGGCCCGCAGGCGTCGCAGGTCCGCGCCGTCTGACCACTGACACACAGAAGGCGGGGTTCGCGTCAGGCGAGCCCCGCCTTCGTGTCGTATAACCCGCCCGCCTGTTCTGACAAAGCGGACATTCGTAACAGACAGCGCAAGAGTAAGCCGCTTAGCCCCAAGTTGGGATAAGCGGCTTACTCTCCCTGAAACACGGCTACTTGACCGGCTCCAGGACGTCCAGTCCGACATATGGGCGCAGTGCCTTGGGCACCACCACCGAGCCGTCGGCCTGCTGGTGGTTCTCCAGGATGGCCACGATCCACCGAGTGGTCGCCAGGGTGCCATTGAGGGTGGCGACGTGCCTCGGCTTCTCCTCCGCGTCCCTGTAGCGCACAGCGAGCCGCCTGGCCTGGAACTCGGTGCAGTTGGACGTCGAGGTCAGCTCCAGGTAGCGGTTCTGCGTCGGGAGCCACGCCTCGCAGTCGAACTTCCTCGCGGCGCTCGAACCGAGGTCGCCCGCGGCGGTGTCGATCACCCGGTACGGAAGCTCGACCTTCGCCAGCATCTCCTTCTCCCACTCGAGAAGGCGAGCGTGCTCCTCACGCGCATCCTCAGGGCGGCAGTAGGAGAACATCTCGACCTTGTCGAACTGGTGGACCCGGATGATGCCCCGCGTGTCCTTGCCGTACGACCCCGCCTCACGCCGGAAGCACGACGACCACCCGGCATAGCGCATCGGGAGGGACTTCCCGTCGAGGATCTCGTCAGAGTGGTAGGCGGCCATGGGAGCCTCTGAGGTGCCGACGAGGTAGAGGTCGTCGGCCTCCAGCCGGTAGACCTCCGAAGCGTGCGACCCGAGGAAGCCCGTGCCCGCCATCGCCTCGGGCTTGAGCAGCACAGGGGTGATCATCGGGGTGAAGCCGGCCTCGATCGCCTGCTGCATGGCCATGTTGAGCAGGCCGAGCTGCAGCCGGGCGCCGGCGCCGGTCAGGAAGAAGAAGCGGGCCCCTGACACCTTGGCGCCGCGCTCGGTGTCGATCGCCCCGAGCATCTCGCCGAGTTCCAGGTGGTCCCTGGGGGTGAAGTCGAAGCTCGGCTTCTCGCCGACCTCCTCCAGCACGACGTAGTCGTCCTCGCCGCCGGCGGGGGCGCCCTCCTCGATGATGTTGGGCACGACCATCAGCAGCCCGTCGAGCTCCTTGGCGAGCTTCTCGGCCTCGGCCTCGGCGCCCTTCACGTTCGCGGCGAGCGTCTTGGCCCGCGCGAGAAGCGCGGCCCGCTCGTCGCCGGAGGACGTGGACACCGACTTGCCGACGCTCTTCTGCTCGGCGCGCAGCGACTCGTAGCCGCTCAGCGCGCTTCTGCGGCGTTCATCCAGGTCGAGCAGCGTGTCGACGACGGAGTCGTCCTCACCGCGGGCACGCTGCGACGCCCGTAGCCGGTCCGGGTCCTCACGAAGGGTACGCAGGTCAATCACGTAACAAAGGCTACCGATGTCCGAGCGGCACTCGCGCGCCTATTGCGACCGGATGTGATCTGTTACACCTGTCCCGTGCGGATCCTGGCGATCCAGTCGGCCGCCTCGGCGAAGTCGGAGTCGGTCGTGCCCCTCTTGACCTGTGGCGAGAGCCGGTCGGCCCGCGGGTAGCTGCCGAGGAAGCGCACATCGTCCGAAAGCCTGCGCAGGCCGGAAAGCGCCTCGCCGACGCGTGCCTCGACGACATGCCCCTCGGCGTCGAAGTGGAAGAAATAGCGCCCGATGCCGTCGCCGGTCGGCCGCGACTCGATGCGGGTCAGGTTGATCCCGCGCACCGCGAACTCGCTCAGCATCTCCAGCAGCGCGCCCGGGTGGTCGTCGCGGAGGAAGGCCACCAGGGACGTACGGTCGGCCCCGGTCGGCTCGGGCAACTGCCCCGGACGGGAGACGCGCACGAACCGCGTGACGGTGTCGTCGCGGTCGCCCATGCGCGACGCCAGCTCGACCAGGCCGTAGTGCTCGCCCGCTATGGCCGGGCCGATCGCCGCGTCGTACGGCGAGCCGGACATGGACACCTCCAGCGCGGCGGCGGCCGTCGACGGCGCGGCGACGACCACGGCGTCGGGCAGCTCGCGGGCCAGGAAGTTGCGGCACTGGGTGATCGCGGCCGGGTGGGTGTAGACCCGCTTGATGTGCGGCATCGCGGTGCCGGGCCGCACGAGCAGCGAGAACTCCACGGGCAGCAGCAGCTCGGAGGTGATCAGGAGCGGTTCGCCCCAGGCCAGCTCGTCGAGGGTGACGGTGATCGCGCCCTCGACCGAGTTCTCCAGGGGGACGACGGCGCCGTCGGCCTCGCCGCTCCGCGCCGCTTCCAGCGCCGCCGTGACATTGGCACAGGGCAGGCGCTCGGAATCCGGTGCGAGGATCCGCAGGGCCGCTTCACAGAAGGTGCCCTCGGGTCCGAGGTAGGCGAGTTTCGGCATACCAGAGAGGCTACCGGGCGAGGACCACCCCCTACCCGGCATATCTGCGCCTTTACCCGATTTTACGTGGGACGACATGGGGCCCACGCTCGCCGCCGGTCAGGCGGGGGGCGTGGGCGAGGCGACCGGCTCGGTGCCGGCCGTACGGCCCGTGGTGGCTCCTGGCCCGCTCGTACGGGCCGACGTGGCTCGGGAGCCGCTCGTACGGGCCGATGTGGCTCGGGAGCCGCTGGTACGGCGGGCGAGCAGCCACATGACGCCGATCGCCCCGAGCCCGAAGGCGTCCTGGACGATCCGCCCGGCGACGGGGCTGAGGACGGGGATCCCCGCGGCGCGCAGCGAGACGCCCCACCAGGGGATCGGCAGCACGTAGTAGATCCAGACGCCCGCCGGGACCAAGAGCCAGGACACCTCACGGAGACGCTTCCACCCGGCCGGAGTGAGATGTTCTGGGACCTCGCCCGGACGGGGGCGTTTTGTGACCTCGTCCGGACTCGCGTCTTTCTTCTCCTCGGTGCCGAGCCTGGACCCGGCGAGCGCGGCGAGGGCCACTACCATCCAGGCGAGGTGGTGGATCCAGGCGACCGGTGAGAGCAGCACGGCCATCAGGCCCGTCAGCGCCACCGCGGTCATCCGGTCGCCTTCGAGCAGGGCCCGGCGGGCGTGGCGGAAGCCGTACCACGCGACCACGGCCACCAGCGCGAGCCAGAGCACCGAGGTGAGCCATCCGGGCAGGTAGAGGCGGAGCAGCATCCCACGGATCGACTGGTTGGTCGTGGAGGTGTTGGAGCCCACGCGATCGGAGTCCAGCAGGGCGGAGAACCAGAAACCAGCGGCGTCATGCGGGATCACCAGGAAGGGCAGCACCGTCAGCAGCGCCGTGGTGAACACGGCCATGAAGAAGGTCTTCCGCTGCTCGGGCAGGGCGTCCTTCCCGAAGCCGGTGATCAGCAGATATATCAGGAAAACGCCGGGGGTGAGCTTGACCGCCGTGGCGAGCCCGATCAGCATCCCGCGCGGCCATCCGGGTCTGCGCGCCACGCAGTCCACCAGGCAGAGCATCACCAGGAGGATGTCCACCTGGCCGAACCGGACCTGGTCTCTGATCGGCATGAGATACATGCACGCGACCGTGAGCACGCCACCGAGCACGCCGAGCGCCCACGCCCTCAGCCGGGGACGTACGAGGTGCTCGGCGCGTGCGAGCAGCTCGCGGAAGCTGTACCAGACCGTCACGGCGAGGCAGGCCAGGACTCCGACCGTCCACACCCATTGGGCCACCGGCCATGACACCGCGGCCAGCGGGGTGGCCAGCAGCGCGGCGATCGGCGGATAGGTGAACGGCAGCAGCTGCGGCGCGGGGGTGATCACGTCATAGACCGGGAGCCCCAGCAGGACGCTCTCGCCGCCGGTGCGGTAGACGTCCAGGTCGACCAGGCGTTGATCGGCGGGATTGGTCAGCCAGTAACTCACCAGCGGGACCGCGGCCACGCCGACGATCAGCAAGATCAGCGGCCATGTCCACCACCGCCGCCCGGCCACCGCCATCTCACCAGTCCCCACGAGCTGGCAGGCTACCGCCTTCCCCCGAAATCCCGCCCCACGCTCCACCCACCCAACCCCGACCCGCAGCCCACCCCCACGAAACCCCATTCGTCCTCCACCCTCGCGAAGATCCGCCGGCCCACCCCAGTGAGACCTGATCCACGGTTCCGCCCTCGCCAAACCTGATTTACGGCCCACCTTCCCGAATCCGGGGTCGCGGCCCACCCTCACGAACCCGACCTGTCGTCCACCCTCACGAATCCGGACTGTGGTCGACCCTCGTTCTCGCGAGTTATCCACAAGATGATCTTCGGGCTGCGAAGAGGGTCCGGGGTTCTGGCTATGGTTTCCAGGGCGAAGTCGTCATCAGAGGGTGGAAGCGAGGTTCCCGGTGCACATGCGAGAAGCCGTCCCCCTCCCACGCCCCGAGCGCCGGCGTTCGCTGCGGGCTTGGGGCGTGGTGGTGTGTGTCCTGGGGGTGGTCGCTCTCTGCGGCGGCGGCACGGCGCAGGCGGCTTCGCGTGGCGGTGCTCCTGAAAGCGGCCACATGGCGCCGTCGGGACAGGTGGTGCTGGTCGGTGTCCCCGGGCTGCAGTGGGCTGATCTCAGCGAGGCCGGCACGCCGACCCTGTGGGCGCTGGTCGGGAAGAGCGCGTCGGCGTCGATGTCCATCCGCGCCTATCCCCGGCCGAACCACCCGAGCACCTGCCCCGTCGCCGGCTGGCTGACGGTTTCGGCAGGCCAGCGGGCGGGCTCGGCGACGAGCGAATGCGCCCTTCCCCCGGCACCACAGATGTCCGCCGACGGCTCGGCGACCGTGCCGGGGTGGGCGGAGCTGGCGTCCTTCAACGCGGCCACGTCCTACCGTGCCACCATCGGCCTGCTCGGCCAGGCCGTGCGCGACGCCGGGGGTACCGTGGCGGCCGTTGGTCCCGGAGCCGCGCTCGGCGCAGCCGACAAATCCGGGAAGATCCAAAAATATGCTGATAACGCCGGAGCCCTCGGCGACCTCAGCCGGTACGCCCTGGTGGTCGCCGACGTCGACGACCTCGCCCGAGCCTGGATCACCCAGTCCGGGGCGACCACTACCGCGACTCCCCCCGACCTGACCGGGCAAGCCCGCGCCCAGGCGGTGGCGAACGCCGATCGCCGGGTCGGCGAGATCCTGCGGCTGCTGCCCGCCGGAGCCACCACGCTCGTCGCCGGCCTGTCCGACGCGTCGGCCACCTCGCACCTCCACGTGGCCATGGCCGAAGGGCCGTCACCCGCCGGGGATCCCTACCGCCGTGGCCATCTCACCGCCTCCTCCACCCGCCAGGACGCCCTGGTCACCATCACCGACCTGACCACCACGGTCCTGGACGTGCTCGGCGCGCCCGTTCCCGAGGGAGCCGTCGGGCGTCCCTGGATGTCCGGGGGGCCGGCGCCCTCCTCCGTCTCGGACACCGTCAGGGAGCTGTTCGACGCCGACCTGGCCAGCCAGGTCCTCGTCAAGGTGCGCGCGCCGTTCTACGCGGTCTTCGTGGCCGTCCAGCTGCTGTTCTACGGCCTGGCCGCCCTCGCCATCCGCCGCCGCAGGGGCAATATCCGCGCCACGAGCACCCCCGATGACCCACGCGGGGGCGGTTCACGGGTTCTGGTCGCCACGCAGGTCCTGGCCGTGGCGAGCGGTGCCGTGGCGGTGTCGACGTTCCTGGCGCAGCTCGTTCCCTGGTGGAACCTGTCCCACCCGATGGCCGCCCTGATCCTTACGATCATGGGCTTCGCCGGGCTGCTGGCAGCGCTCGCCTTCGCGGGGCCGTGGCGCTCGCACGTGCTCGGCCCGCTCACCGTGGTGGCGGGCGCGACCTCCCTCGCGCTGATGGTCGACGTGATGACAGGGTCGCACCTCCAGGTGAACGCCGTCACCGGCTACGAGCCGGTCACCGGCGGCAGGTTCTACGGCTTCAGCAACATCGCCTTCGCCGTGTACGCGACCGGGACGATCCTCGCCCTGGCCGGAGTGGCGCAGGTGCTCATGGAGCGTGGGCGGCGCGTGATCGCCCTCGCTCTCTGCCTCGCGTACGGGCTGCTCGCGATCTTCGTGGACGGGTGGCCGGCATGGGGCGCCGACTTCGGCGGCGTGCCCGCCTTCGTCCTCGGGTTCGCGGTGTTCGTCATGATGCTCTCCGGCCGACGGGTCACGGCAGGCAGGCTCGCGGTCGTCGCCGTCGCCGGGGCCGTGCTCATCAGCGTGATAGCGCTGGCCGACTGGCTGCGGCCGAGCGACCAGCGCACGCACCTCGGCGCGTTCGTCCAGCAGGTGATCGGGGGCGAGGCTCTGCCGGTCATCGGCCGCAAGCTGAGCTCGATGCTCGGCACGCTCGGCAACTGGCAGCTCACCGTGCTCTCGCTGGCCGCGCTGGCGTTCCTCTACCTGGTGCTCGCCCGCCCGTCGCAGTGGGGCGCCTCGGCGCTCAGCCTCGCCTACACGCGCGCCCCGGCGCTGCGCGCCGGGCTGTTCGGGGTGCTCACCACCGCGCTGGTCGGCTTCCTGATCAACGACTCCGGCATCGCGATCCCGGCCATGGCGCTCACGGTCGCGGTGCCGCTGACCCTCGCCGCGTCGATCCGCGCGCTCCAGCCCTCAGGGCCCACCACACCAGGGCAACCGTCAGCGCCAGCAGGATCCACGGCACCACCTGGCCCCGCACCACCGTGACCAGCCATCGGAGATCCAGGGGCTGATCGTCTTGGCGTGCCGGAAGGTACGCCAGCGACAGCACGGCCAGGCGCGCGACCATGAAGCCATCGAGCGCCGTCGCGGAAACCGTCGCCAGCAGCGCGAAGGCCAGCCCGTCGTACCACGGCAGGGCGTACGGCGTGGCGAACAGCCAGGCGACGACCACCCCCACAGCCACCCACGCCCCCTCACCCGACCGGCTGTTCGCCGCCGCGGTACCGCAGCTGACCCTCGCCGCCTTGGGCGCGCCCTGAGACGACGGCACAGCGGTTCCAGACCACATGGGGGCGGCGGTGAGGCCGTAGGGCTCTCTCAGGGGGCGCAGGAGGGATGCGGCGAGTAGGGCCAGCAGCAGGAGTGATCCGATCTGGATCCAGATGCGGTAGGCGCCCTGGCCGAAAAGTGCCTGGAGGCCGCCCTGGACGAGGTGCCAGGGGGTGGCCCAGGAGATCGACTTGCTGGCGTGCAGCACCTGGTCGAGCGAATGCGGACCCGCCAGTAGGTAGGCGACCAGCACGGTGAGGGTAGCCGTGCCCGCCACGACCGCGAGCTTCTTCGGCTGCCGCCGCAGGTCCCAGGCCGGGCCCAGCGCGACCAGCCCCGCGTTGACCTTGACCGCGATGGCCAGGCCGAGCAGCGGCCCGGTGGTCCACCATCGCCGGCCTCCCACCGTGACGAGCGCGGCGACCGCGAAGGCGATGGCCAGCGTGTCGACGTGCATCCCCGCGACCAGCTGGTAGATCACCAGCGGGTTGACCGTCCACAGCAGCGCCGCGCGAGCCTGCCGCGCCCGGTCGTCCCGTGTGAACCGGTGGAGCAGCAGCGCCGTGGCGACGAAGGCCGCCGCGTTCACGACGGCGAGCACGAAGACGATCAGGCGCACCGAGTCGCCGCCGATCAGCCCGGCCAGAGCCTGCACGGCGGTCGCGACCGGCCCGTACACGCTCGGCTCCTCCTGCCAGGGCCTCTCGACCGCATCCGCGACCGGGTCTCCGCGCAGTGCGATCGCGCCCGTGGCGTAGGGATCGTGGCCGAGCACCGCCATCCGGCCGTACGCCGCGTAGTTCAGATGGTCGGCCGACCCGGAGGGCGGCAGGAAGGCCAGGACCACGACGGCGAGGCATCCCGCGAGCAGGAGCCGGCGGGGATCGGGAGCCCAGCCGCGCCGTACGGCGAGCAGCCCGGCGCCGAGACCGAGGGCGCCCAGGAGGATGGCCACCGCTTCCATGGCGATGACCGGGTGGCCACTGGGGTGCGCATCCAGGGAGTACGGCGGCTGCCATGCGGGTCCGGGCAGTGGGGGCACCACGGCCGACGGCCCGAGTGCCCCGATGGCGATCGTGACGGCGACGCTGAGCGCGATGCCCGCGACGGCGACCACCGCCGGCCCGCCACGCCCCCGCAACACGTCCCGATCCACCGCACGATTCCAGCACACCGCAAACCCCACTCGCGCCACCTCGGCGGCGCGAGACCGTTCAGAGGGTTTCCGCACGTTCAGGCAGCCCGATCCCGCCGGCGGGTGGGCGTACTAGCGAGCTGTGCGGGAGGGGCGTTTGAGGTTGGTCAGGGATTGTTCTCGGGTGGCCAGGGCGAGGGCGACGTCGCGGAACTGGCGGGCGCGGTGGAGTTGCGCGTGCCAGTCGGTGCCGGTGGCGCGGTGCGCCATGTCGACCTCGACCTCGGCGACCCGGAATCCCTTACGGACAAGATCGATCGTCAGCCCGGTCTCGACGCCGAACCCGTGCGCCAGCGGGCGCGCCGCCTCGAACGCCGCCCTGGTCAGGCAGCGCTGCCCGTTGAGCGGCTGGCCGGCCACAAAGCCGGAGGCGCGCTTGATGCCCTCGCGCGCCAGCCGTACGACGAAGCCGTGGCCGCCCAGCTTGACGCGGGTGCTGAACGTGGCGATGGTCATGTCGGCCGAGCCGGCGCGGACCGGCTCGATCAGCTTCGCGGCCTCGCTCGCGGTGCCGGCCAGATCGGCGTCGAGGAAGAGCAGGTGACGGGTCTCCTCCTCGTCGAACAGGCGCACGGCCTCAGCGCCGCTCTCCATCGCCGCGGCCTTGCCACGGTTGCGGCTGTGGCGCACGACACGCGCGCCGGCTGCCTTGGCCACCCGCCCGGTGTCGTCGAACGAGCCGTCGTCGACCACCACGACCAGATCGACCCCGGTGATGGCCAGGGCGGCGGTCACGGTGGCGCCGATGCGGTCGGCTTCATCCTTGGCCGAGATGATCACCGCTGTGTCGGGCTTTGCGGATGGGTCGCTCATCGCTCCTCGTCCGATTAGCTGCCGTTGGCGACCGATCGACGCTAGCCCGGATGCTCCGCCGTCAGCAACTCCGCGGGGATGGTGTCGTGCACGGTGAACACCGAGTCGAGACCGGTCACCTGAAGGATCTTACGGACGGCCGGACGCGGCGAGGCCACCTCCAGCCTGCCGCCGCGTTCTCGCATGCGCTTGAGTGCGGACAGCAGGACGTTCATGCCCGTGGAGTCACAGAACTCCACTCCGGACATGTCTATGACGACCCTGTCGGGCCCGGTCTCCAGTAGGCGGGTGAACTCCGCCTGAAGACGAGGCGCGGTATATAGGTCGATTTCGCCGACGACCGTCAAGATGGCGTGATCGGCATGTGATCGAGTCGAGACCTTGAGCTCCACAGCGGGCACACTAGCGCCGTACCGCCGCCGGGTCACGCTCTACCGCGATAACCGATGAGTCGTCCGCCCTTTGTTCCCCGTTTCTGCCGCACGAAAACGCTGAGTACGCAAAGCTTAACGCTATGCGACACCGGCTCGGCCGGAAGGGGGGGAGGCCCGAAACCTCCGCGTCCGGTCCTCACTTCGAGAAGGAGGGGCGGGCGTGGAGCGCGACGGGCCCGACAGCGCGAATGAACAGTGAGATACCTGAGGATCCCCAGCGACAATGCATGCGCGAGCGCCTGGAAGTCATCCTCGCCCGCACTGACAGGGCCCGCGCCTGGGGGGACGCGGCCCTGCCACTCCAGGGGCTGATCAACAGAGATGGCTATGTTCCGATCAAGACACGCCTGCATGTCGATGATCTGGAAATGCTCGTGGGCGCGCGCGCGGAGTTGCTGTGCTTCTCCGAGCTCGGCCTGCGCCTGCTCGACCTGCACCAGCCCCGTGACGCGGGCGGCATCACGAGCGACGCCGCTCACCCGATTTTGCGCTGCAGGAGCTGCATGTGGCGCTGGCCGTGCCCGACTTTCAGGGCGATGTCGGAGGCGCTGGACGCGCTCCCGGCGCACGAGGGCACGAGCCCGGCCTCCGGCGAGCACGCCTCCGCGCCGGGCGAGGAGTTCCGCGAGACCTACCCCGCCACCGGCGACTACTCCGAGACAAGCGGGTACGGCTCGTTCGACACGAACGCCTCCTTGCGCGTGAGCGGGGCACTCGGCGCGAAGGGGTCCATCGACATATCGGGCTACAGATTCACCGGCGGCCCCGCCGAAGGCCTCAGCACGGGTTTCCAGAACGGCACGTCAGGTCGTCGGCCCGGAGATCGGAAGCATGATCTCGAAGCGGCAACCCGCGCCTTCGTTGACGACGGCGATGGTGCCTTCATGCGCTTCGACGATTCCGCGCGCGATGGCCAGGCCGAGTCCCGCGCCCCGATCGGGGCCCGGGGTCCGCGCGGCCTCGCCTCTGAAGGCCACCTCGAAGACCCGTGGTAGGTCGTCTGCGGGGATGCCCCCACAGCAGTCCGCCACCGAGAGGCGCACGGTGCCCTCGTCGGCGACCGCCCGTACGACCACGGTGCCGTCCTCCGGGGTGTGCCTGATGGCGTTGACCACGAGGTTGCGCAGGGCGCGTCCGAGCTCGGCGGCGTCGGCGTACACCGGGAGCACCGGCTCGGCGTCGCCCTCAAGGCGCACTCCTTTGGCCTTGGCCAGGGCCTCCACCCCCGCGAGCGCGTCGGCCACGAGGTCGCCGAGCCCGATGCGCCGCGGGGAGAGCCGCAGCGCGCCCGCGTGGATGCGCGAGAGTTCGAAGAGGTCGTCGACCATGTGGGACAGCCGGTCGACCTCCACCCTGATCTGGTTGTGGTAGCGGCGCACGGTCTCCGGGTCGTCCGCGACCCCGTCCTCCAGCGCCTCCGCCATGGCGCGCATGCCCGCCAGCGGGGTGCGGAGGTCGTGGCTGACCCAGGCGACCAGCTCGCGCCGTGCGCCCTCCAGGGCCCTCTCACGCTCCCGGCCCTCGCCCAGCCGCTCGTACGCCTGGTCCAGGGCCTTGGAGATGGTCTCCAGCTCGGCCGGGAGCCGGCCGGGCGGCGGGGTGTAGTCACGCGACGGCGACACGGCCTCGACCGCGGCGACCAGCCTCCTGCTGGCCCCGACCACCTGCCGGGCGACCACCATGGCGACCCCGAGCCCGACCAGCCCGGCGACGGCGACGACGGTGAGGACGACGTTCTTGGGATGGCCATCGATGATCATCTCGATGGTGATCGCCACCACCCCGGCGAGCGTGGCCGCGACGGTGACCACCGCCACCACGGCCAGCATGATCCCGATCGAACGTCCGCGCAGGAGCCACAGGCCTGCCAGGCCGAGCCCGCCGATCAGCAGCCCTAGGCCGGCCGTGACGGCGATGATCTGAAGGATCACGGGCGCTCCAAGGCGATCACGGTGCCTCCCCGGCCGTGTCGTCCTCCACCGGCTCGTATCGGTATCCGACGCCCCACACCGTAACGATGCGGCGGGGCGCGGTCGGGTCGGGCTCGATCTTCTCCCGGAGCCTTCGGACGTGGACGGTCACCGTGGAGGTGTCGCCGAACGACCATCCCCACACCTGGTTGAGCAGCGCGGCGCGGCTGAACGCCTGCCGGGGGTTGCGCATGAGGTACGCCAGCAGGTCGAACTCGCGGGCCGTGAGCGTGATCTCGGGCTCGCCCAGCCGCACCTCGTGGGCTCCCACGTCGACCAGCAGGTCGCCGTCGCGCAGCACTCCCGTGCCGGACGTGACCAGCGCCCCGCGCGCCCGCCGCAGGACCGACTGCACGCGCAGGGCCAGCTCGCGGGGGCTGAACGGCTTGGTGACGTAGTCGTCGGCGCCGGTCTCGAGGCCCACGACCCGGTCGATCTCCTCGCCGAGAGCGGTCAGCATGATCACCGGGACCGGCCAGCGCTCCCTGAGCTTCTTGCAGACCTGCAGGCCGTCCATGCCGGGGAGCATCAGGTCGAGGACGAGCAGGTCGGGCGGGTTCGCGAGGGCCCTGCGCAGCGCCTCGGCGCCGTCGCCGACGCTTTCGACGATGTGCCCGTCGCGTTCGAGGTACTTGACGACCACCTCGGCCACGGTCGGGTCGTCGTCCACCACGAGAATCCGAGGTCGGGGCGTCACGCTCATCATCCAACGGTATGGCTGATCCGGCCGCCCGCACGACTCACGTCATCACTTCGTAAGGCGAGTGCCGGGCCCAGAGGTCACGATCTCGACCTGAGATCGTATGGCGCTCGCGGCCGGGCCCTGTGCGACGTACCTTCTGGATATGGCCCGCATTGTTCTCTCAATCCTCGGCGTCGTGCTCGCACTCTACGTAGTGTTCGGGCTCGTGCTCCCCCTCGTGCTGGGGGTCTTCAAGATCCTTCTCATCGTCGCCGTCGTCGGCGTCGTGGCCGTCGCGGCCGTCACCATGGTCGGAAAGCTGTCGAAGTAGGGATGACCGGCTTCCCCACCACCGTCGCGCTGCTCGCGCAGCTCCTCGCCGGGCAGACCAGCCCGGCGACGCTGACGACGGCCGGGCTGGTGGGGGTCACCCTCCTGCTGTTCGCCTGGGCTCTCGGGCGGCTGGCGTCGGTGCCCGCGGTCGCGGTGACCTCGGGTCACCGTCCACGCGCCGCGCACGCCGTCTTCGTACGGATGCTCCATCCGGCCGCCGCCGGTCGCCCTCGGCCCAGAGCACCATCCGCAGGCCCCGCGTCCGTCTAGCGTCCCGGTAATCGGGCCGCTGACGGGCGCTTTCGTCATGTTCATCCACAGACGAAGGGGCTCATCGCACCATGTTCGACACCGTCCTCGAATTCACCTACCGGCTCATCAGCGGCCTCGGATCCCTCACGGGCGCGGCCTTCGCGATCGTCCTGTTCACCCTGGCCGTACGCCTGCTCCTCCTGCCGCTGAGCGTCCGGCAGGCGAAGGCGCAGAAGGCGCGCCTGCGCCTGGCGCCCGAGGTCGAGGCGCTGAGGAAGCGCTTCGCCCGCGACCCGGAGCGGCTCATGCGGGAGACCTCCAAGCTGTACGCCGCCGGGGGGACGTCGATGTTCGCGGGCATCATGCCCGGCCTGGCCCAGGCGCCGTTCCTCATGGTCACCTACCGGATGTTCGTCTCGGCGACCATCGCCGGGCACCCCAACCTGCTGCTGGCCCAGAGCGCCCTCGGCGTCCCGCTCGGCGAGCACTTCGCCGCCGTCATCGCGGGAAGCGGCCTGTTCAGCCTGCCCGCACTGGTCTTCCTGGCGCTGTTCGCGGTGCTCGCGGTGCTCGCGTGGGTGACCTGGCGGCGCATGGGCGACGTCCGGCCCCGGGCGCTGCGGCTGATGCCGTTCGGGACCATCCTGGTCGCGGCCTTCCTTCCGCTCGCCGCCGGGCTCTACCTGCTGGTGAGCACGGCCTGGACGGCCGCCGAGCGCGCGATCCTGTACCCCAAAGCGGCCTGATCCGCCGCCCTCGTGCCGATTGGGGTAGTTGCACGCCACTAACGTTGAATGTCGGAACGACGTGCTTCGAATCGGGAGGGCCGAACGATGAACGGTGCCGACAGCGAGGTCGGGCGGCTGGAGACGGTCATGCTCCACCGCCCGGGTGCCGAGCTCAAGCGGCTGACCCCCCGTAACAGCGACAAGCTGCTCTTCGACGGCATCCCGTGGGTCGGCAGGGCCCAGGAGGAGCACGACGCGTTCGCCCAGTCGCTGCGCGACCACGGGGTCGAGGTTCTCTACCTCACCGAGCTGCTCCAGGACACGCTGGAGTACGACTCCGCACGGCAGGAGATCATCCCTGCCGTGCTGGAGGAGCGCCAGCTCGGCGACAGGCTCGCGCAGCTGACGCGGGACCACCTGGAGGAGCTCGACCCCGAGGACCTCACCCAGACGCTGATCGCCGGGCTCGCCCGCGAGGAGCTGAAGACCGGCCGGGGCCTGGTGTACGGCCTGATGGACCGGCACGACTTCGTCATCGACCCCCTGCCGAACCTGCTGTTCACCAGGGACTCCAGCGTGTGGATCGGCGACCGGGTGGCCGTGACCAGCCTCGCCATGCCGGCCCGTACGCGAGAGAGCCTCCTGACCCGCCTGATCTACACCTACCACCCGAGGTTCGCCGGAGTGGACCACCTGTACGAGCCCTGGCTCGAACACGTGGAAGGCGGTGACGTGCTGCTGATGGCTCCAGGAGTCATCGCGGTGGGGACGGGCGAGCGTACGACGCCCGCGGGGGTGGAGCGCCTCTGCCGGCGTGTCTTCGAGGCCGGGCTGGCGCACACCGTGCTCGCGGTGCCGATCGCCCAACAGCGGGCCACCATGCACCTCGACACGATCTGCACGATGGTCGACGTGGACACCGTGGTCATGTATCCCCCGGTGGCCTACTCACTTCAGGCCTACACCGTGACCTCGATGGAGAACGGCGAGCTTCGCGTGTTCGAGCCTCGCCCGTTCCTGGAGGCGGCGGCCCAGGCCATGGGCATCGAGCGGGTCAAGGTCATCGACACCGGCCTCGACCCCGTCACGGCCGAGCGCGAGCAGTGGGACGACGGCAACAACACGCTCGCCCTGGCTCCGCGCGTCGCGGTCGCCTACGAGCGGAACGTGGAGACGAACGCGCGCCTGGAGGCCTCGGGGGTGAAGGTCATCCGTATTGCGGGCAGCGAACTAGGAAGCGGCCGGGGTGGCCCACGCTGTATGTCCTGCCCTATCAGCAGGGAACGTCTATCCACACTCGCGTAGGGCGCCCATTTCGGGCGTCCTAACTTGTGAATTAAGGACAGCGACCGGGGCGTGGAGAACCGCCCACACCGTGGTCATTTCACCGTCGTGGCGCACCCCCCAGCGCACGGCGAGGAACTCGACGATGCCGAGCCCCCGCCCGCCGAGCGAGGAGAGGGTCGGCCGTCCCGCACGGGGCTCCGTGGCCGCTCCTCCATCACTCACCGTGACCTCGAGATGTTCGTCAGCCCAGTCCCATGTGGCCTTGATCTGGCCTGATGGGAGCGGGTGGGCGTGACGCAACGCATTGCTCAGCAGCTCGCTCACCACAAGGACTGCGTCCTCTACCGCGGCGGCGAACACCCCCCATGCCTCGAGATCGGCGCTGAGACGCTGGCGTGCGACGGCGACGCTGGTCGGCGCATACGGCAACAGCACGACGCCCTCACTTCCCCGTTCTCCTGCATTTCCCCCTGAGGAAAACACATCCCAGTACGACCGAAATGCCCCGTTCGATGGTTCTGGAAACCGAGTGGCGATCATTGCTTGTGCAGATTCGACAATAGGTGAGTCCATCCGTGACCTGCTCGTTACCGGTTCGGTGTGTCGGATCCGATATAGGCCGGTGCGATGCCCAAGATGAATCGCATTCGGGTGCCTCCACCAGGCCGGGAATGCGCGGTCACCTCGCCACCCTGGGCGCGGGCGAGGCTGCGCGCGATGTAAAGTCCGAGCCCCACACCGCCGAACCTGCGGCGGTCGCCGCTGTCGGCCTGGACGAAGCGTTCGAATACGCGCTCGCGGTCGTCCGGCGCGATGCCCACCCCCTCGTCGTCCACCACGAGGACCACGTGATCGCTCTCGGCCCACGCGAGGACGCGGATCAACCCGCCGTCCGGCGAGTACTTGAAGGCGTTCTCCAGGAGCTGGCCGAGCAGGATGTCGGTCGCCAGGGCGTCGCCGTCGACCAGTGGCAGGTCACGGGGGATGTCCACCTCCACGCGGTGCCTGTCGGACAGGACCGGCATCCCCAGCGTGGCCGCGCGCACCCGTTCGCCCAGGTCGAAGCTCTCCACCTGGACCTTCAGCTCCTCGGCCCCGGCCCGCGCGCCGAGGAGCAGGTGATCCATGAGCTGGCCGAGCGCCTGTGCCCGCTCCGCGATGGTCCGTACGGCCGAACGGCGCTCGACGTCCGAGAGCTTGTCCCAGCGCGCGTCGAGCGTGCTGGCGAACCCCTGGACCACGGTGATCGGCGTGCGGAGCTCGTGGCTGGTGGTGGCGAGGAACAAATCCTTGGCCTCCTCCAGCTCCTTGGCCCGCGTGACGTCGCGGAAGTCGACCACGATCTCGGCGGTCTCGTTTATCTCGGCGCTGACCACGTCGAGCCAGCGGCCGCACGGAAGCTGGGTGGTGAGCTTCTCACCCGGCGCCGGCAGCGGGAACGGCGGCCGGGCACCGATCACCTCGTCGGCCCGCACCCCGGTCAGTTCCTCGGCCGCCGGGTTCCACTGGCGGACGAACCCCATGCCGTCGAGCACCGCGATGCCGTCCGCGCTCGCGTCGACGACCGCCCGCTCGTGGGCGCGCTGCCGCACGGCGTCCTGGTACGCCATCGCGTTGGCGAGCGCGATGCCGGCGTGCCCGGCCAGCAGTTCCAGCAGCTCAAGCTCGATGTGGCCGGCCTTGCGCTCGGCGAACAGCGCGTACAGCGCCCCGTACGGCCGCCCGCCGACCGCCGCGACGCCGAGCGCGATGGTGTGCAGTCCTGGCAGCTCCGACCAGATCAGGTCGTCGAGCACGGTCTGGTCGCCGGTCTCCAGCAGGACGGTCTTGCCGGTCCTGAGCAGCTTGCCGACGAGGCTCGTATGCAGGTCGGCGGTGGCGCCCCACAGCCTGTCGGGCAGCCCGTGCGTGCTGACCAGCCGCAGGCGGTCGTCCTCGATCAGCACGAAGCCGCCCGCGTCGGCCCCGGTCAGCTCGGTGAGGCTCCCGGCTATGCGGTCGAGCACGGGTGAGAGCTCAAGCTCGGCGTTGATGTCGCCGACCACGTCGGTGAGCCGCCGGACGAGCCTCGCCCTGCGGGCTCCCCGATCGCGGGCCGCCGAGTCGTTCTCCAAGGAGTGGTAGACGCTCACGTACCCGAGCAGCGCACCGGCCTCCGAGCGCAGCGCGCTCATGTCCACGCCCACGTCGACGAGCGAGCCGTCGCTGCGCAGGCGCTTGGTGCGCAGGGAGACCGGACCTCCGGTGCGGACCCGTTCGAGCACCGCGTTGTGCTCCACCACCAGTTCCTCGGGGACGAGCGGCGCCCTGCGCCCGATCATGTCGTCGCAGGTCCAGCCGAAAAGGCGCTCGGCGGCGGGGTTCCACACCAGGACGGAAAGGTCACGATCGAGGGCTACGACGGCATTGGGGGAACTCGCGAGGACAGCGCGGGCAAAGCCGTCATCGGCGTTCTCTACCCTGTTGTCACTCATGACCCCCATCGTGCCCGTTTTTGCAAGCGCGCCTTGGCACTTTCGATGTGCGAATCGTCGCATTCGTCGGGACCGTACCCTCTCGAGGCCTTCTACGGCGCGCGGCGCACGGCCGTCACGGTCGGTGGGAGCCTCCGCTCCGATACGCTGCCTGGTAGCGGGACCGGGAGGGGTGCGGCCATGTCGACAGGGGATCTCGAAGCCCTCGTGCGGGTGACCGCTCCCGGCTATGTGGGCGAGACCCCACCCGACATCGCGTTCGGGATGACCGACACCCCCGCCGGACGGCTGGCGCTCGCCGTCACCGCGCGCGGCGTGGTCGCCTGCAGCTACGAGAACGAGCACGTGGTCTTCGCGCGCATCACCCGGGAGATCGGCTCGTTCATCGGGCCCGACCCCCGGCGCCTCGATCCGATCCGGCGCGAGCTCGACGCGTACTTCTCCGGCAGGCTCCGGGCCTTCACCCTGCCCGTCGACCTCCGGCTGGCCACGCCGTTCGCCCGTACGGTGCTCCAGATGACGATGGCCGTGCCCTACGGAAGCGTCACGACATTTCCAGAAATCGCCGAGCGCATCGGGCGTCCCCAGGCGCTGCGCGCCATCGGCAACGCGCTGACCGCCAACCCCGTCTGCGTCATCGTCCCGTGTCACCGGGCGATCGAGTCGCCGGGGAATCCTGGAGGCTACGCCGGCGGCCTCGCCGCCAAGCAGTATCTTCTCCGCCTCGAAGACCCCGCCCGCTGAGCGCCCGCGCCAGCAGGGTCGCCAGGGCGGACACGATGAACGCGGCCAGCGCGGCGTTCATCCAGACCTGCCGCTCGAAGCCGATCGCGTCGCGAAGATCCGTCCAGACCGAGTCCCACCACGCCACCGTGGGCGTCGCCGTGACCAGCCAGTACGCCACGAACCCGAGCACCCAGGGCACGACCATCCCCCAGCGCGAGGGCGCCCCGGCCGAGGTGTCCCACCTGGCGGCCCCGCCCAGCACGAAGTAGTCGATCACCAGCACGGCGAACATCGGGACGAACACCGCGCCGATGACGCCGAGGAACGCCCCGTACGAATTCACGTCGGCGAAGAGCGCGATGACGGTGGTCAGCACGCCGACGCCGATCGAGAAGATGCGCCGGTCCACCCTCGGCAGGAGGTTCTGCAGGGACATCGCCGTGGAGTAGACGTTGGCGAACGACTGGTCGGCCTCCCTGAGCACGAGGATGCCGAAGAACAGGCCCCCGAGGGGCACCGCCACGAACGCGTCCCACACCCGGCCGGGGTCGTTCCCGACCAGGGCCAGCGCGAGTATGCCGATGACCAGGCACGCGACCTGGGCGATCGTGTAGCCGCTGACCACCCCCGCGAAGGCCGCCCGGCCGGACCGCGAGTGCCGCGCGTAGTCGGCCGCCACCGGCACCCAGGAGACCGACAGCGCGATCACGTAGTCGACCGCCGGGGCGAAGGCGCTCCAGTCGCCGCCCCCGAGAGTGGGGGCCTCGCGCAGCAGCGCCACGGCGAGCCACACCATCGCGACGACCACCCCCGCCGTCACGAAGCGGCGGAGCAGGCGGATGGCCCCCAGCGGCCGGATCGTCAGGGCGATCGTCAGCAGGCCCGCCGCCACCACCCAGACCCAGTACGGCACGGAGTCACCGAAGATCGCACGGGCCCCGGTGGCGATCACCCACAGCTCGAAGGCCCCCCAGCCGAGCATCTGGACGATGTTCAGGACCGTCGGGACGTACGACAGCCTGGCCCCGAACAGGCCGCGCAGCAGCACCATCGCCGGCGCGCCGGTGCGCGCGCCGGGCACCGCCGCCAGGCCGACCATCACGGTGCCAATCAGGCTGCCGACCACGGCCGCGAGGACGGCCGCGCCCAGGCTCAGCGGGACGTCGCCCAGCGGGTTGAGCAGGTACAGGGCCCCGGAGAAGCCGAGGAGGCTCACTCCGAGGTTGGCCCAGAAGGCACCCTGGTCGAGCAGGCCCAGCGTCTTCGGAGGGGCCTCGTCGAGGGTCAGGGGGACCTCGCCGACGGCGGATGTCATCGCACGCTCCCTACGCCGGCATTACCCGGACAGGTTCATGCGGTCGGCGGCGCGCCCAGCGTCACTGGGAACCGCCCTCTCAGCCCGGTTGCGCCCGAGCTCCCGCGGTATGGATTTTGACCGAATTATTACACCCCGTCGCTAGGCGACGAAGGGCTGCCCCCCGTTTTCGGCCACCATCGGGCGGCCGGCGGCGGCCCACGACTGCATGCCGCCCTCAATGTTGATCGCCTCGCGGCCCACGTGGTTGAGCCACGCGGCGGCCCTGGCGGACCTGCCGCCGACCCGGCAGACGACGTAGACCGGCACGCCCGCCGGGACCTCGTCGACCCTCTGCTGCAGCGCGCCCAGCGGGATGTGGACGGCCGTCGGGGCGTGCCCCGCCCGCCACTCATCGGGCTCGCGCACATCGAGCAGGAAGACGTCGTCGGGTACGGCCTTGGCCTCGATCTCTGGGACGTTCATGCCGTTCATTGTCCCCGCTCTACGAGTCTTTCCGCCCGCTAACGGAGGGTTGTCATCGCTAACCCAGCGTTGTTTTTCGGCGAGAGGCTACTTGAGCAGGCGGGACAGCCTGCGGTCGGCCAAGGGCTTCCCGCCGGTCTGGCACGTCGGGCAGTACTGCAGGGAGGAGTCGGCGAACGACACCTCCTTGATCGTGTCCCCGCACACCTCGCACTGCTGCCCGGCACGCCCGTGCACCCGCAGGCCCGACTTCTTCTCGGTCTTGAGATCCTTCGCGGCGATGCCGCGCGAGCGCTCGACGGCCGCGCGCAGCGTGCTGACGATCGACTCGTGCAGCCCCGCCACCGCGTCGTCGGTCAGCGACCCCGCGATCTTGAACGGGGACATCTTCGCGACGTGCAGCACCTCGTCGGAGTAGGCGTTGCCGATGCCGGCGATCACCTTCTGGTCGCGCAGGAGCCCCTTGATCCGGGTGCGGCTGCCGCCCAGGATGCCCTTCAGAACGTCGACGGTGAACTCGGGCGAGAGCGGATCGGGCCCGAGGCTCGCGATGCCGGGCACCTCGCCCGGGTCGCGGACGACGTAGACGGCGAGCCGTTTCTGGGTGCCCGCCTCGGTGAGCTCGAACCCGGGCTGCTCGCCGTCGTCGTCGGGCGCGAACCGCACGCGGACCGCCAGAGGGCCCTTGCCTGGACGGACGGGCTTCGCGCCCGAGAGGTCGTCCCGCCAGCGCAGCCAGCCGCCGCGGGCCAGGTGGGTGATGAAGTGGATCCCGTCGCAGTCGAGGTCGAGGAACTTTCCGTGCCGGGCGACGCCCGTCACCGCCAGCCCGGCCAGCGAGGTCACCGGCGGGTCCACCGTCTTCAGCGCCTGGAAGGCCACCACGTCGACAGCGGCGACCGGGCGGCCGACGGCCCGTTCGCGCAGGAACTCGGCGAGCGACTCCACCTCGGGAAGCTCGGGCATGCCATCACACTAACCGCTCGCACGGCCCGGCGACGCGTGCCTGAGGACGGCTCGGCGCGCGTCGCGCCTACCTGGTGAGGACGTCCTTCGGCACCGGCTTGTCCTCGGCCAGGGCCTTGAACAGCCGCAGAGCGCGCTGGGTGTCCCACTTCACGACGGAGGCGCCGTTGATCGTGGGCAGCGAGCCCACGGGCACGGCGGTGGCGACGGGATCGCCGCTCATCGCGAGCCCGAGCGACAGCAGGTCGAAGGCTCCCGTGCCCGGGTCGACCGCCACCGAGTCGGTGGCGCTCATCGCGAGCGGGATCGACCGGAACGGGTTGACCAGGACGCCGGGGCTGGCCGCCTTCTTCACCACGGCGCCGAAGAACTGGCGCTGGCGCTGGGTGCGGTCGAAGTCGGGCAGCGCGCCGGTGGCGCGGGTGCGGACGTACCCAAGGGCGGTGCCGCCGTCCATGTCCTGGCAGCCCTTCTTGAGGTTGATGCCGGCCTTGTGGTCCTTGATGTTCTGCTTGACGCAGATGTTGACGCCGCCGATCGCGTCCACGATGCCGACGAAGCCGCCGAAGCCGATCTCCATGTAGTGGTCGATCCGGATGTCGGTGACCTTCTCCACCGTCTTGGTCAGCAGCTTGGGCCCGCCGAAGGCGTAAGCGGCGTTCAGCTTGTCGCTGCCGTGCCCTTCGATGGGGACGTAGGAGTCGCGCGGCAGGCTGACGAGCGTCGGCTTGTCGCTGCCGCTCGGGATATGCAGGAGCATCATCGTGTCGGTGCGCTTGCCGACCGCCCTGCCGGTGGCGAGCTTCTTGCGCTGGGCCGCCGTCAGCCCGGCCCGGCTGTCGGAGCCGACCAGCAGCCAGTCCTCGCCCGGCGTGGCGGCGGGACGGCCGTCGTAGTCCGTGAGCGACTCGACGCTCGTGATGCGGGAGTTGATCCAGAAGAACCCGACCAGGCCGAGGACGAGCAGCAGCACCAGCAGGATCACGAGGATCCGCACCACCAGACGGCCCGTACGCCGTGGCCGCCCGGCCTTCGGCTCGCCGCGACCCCGCCCGCCGGACGGATGCGTCTCAGGGACCTCCGGGGCATCCGGGGCCGACAGGGGCCGGACCGGGGCCTGGCCGGACCTCGGCTTGCCGTACACGCGTGATCTCCCCTTGGAATCGCCCGCCGGCGTGGTCCGCGGCGCCTCCCCGCCCCCGGGGAAGGACTGCTGGCGGGTTCTCTCCTCGTCGGGACCGCCACCGTCGCCCGTGCCGCGCGATCCCTGCGGGAAGCGGTGCGCGGGCTGGCCGGCCGAGTAGGGCTCCTCGGCACCGCCCCCGGCCGCCGGGGGGTACGCCCCTTCGCCTCCGGCACCGGCCGGACGTCGCAGAGCCCGGGTCGGCCCCTCGCGGGACCCACTCTCGTCGGCCCCTCCCGACCGGTCTCCAGGCCAATCGCCCACGTTGTCGTCCCCGTCCTGTGGCTAGAGCCGCTTTGCTTCGAAGCTACGCCGTCGTGTCGGCGGTGGACGCTCCGTCACCAAGGTTTTCTCATGTAAAAGTACGCAGAGTCACAGTAAGTCACCAATGTCGTGCCGCGGGAAACATTGGCCGAGCCTGGACCGTTACGGTTATCGACGACCTCTAGCGAAAGGACAGTCGTGTCCGCTCCCGACCCGTGGAGTACATGCCCGTGCCACGGCACGGGCCCTATTCAATCGGGGATGGCAGACCAGTGACCATGGTTCTCGGTCTGCCGGCCGTACTACTTCTCACCCTCGCGACCGGCTACTTCGTCGCGCAGGAGTTCGCCTTCATCGCGGCCGACCGGTCGACGCTCCGGGAGCAGGCCGCGTCGGGCGACGCCGCCGCCGAGCGGGCGCTCAAGGTCACAGGAAGGCTCTCGTTCATGCTGTCGGGCGCGCAGCTCGGCATCACCGTGACCACGCTGCTCGTGGGCTTCATCACCGAACCCGCGCTCACCCCGCTGATCGCCCCCGGCCTCACCGCCCTGGGCGTCCCGGAGGCCGCGACCCCCGGCATCGCGGTGGCCCTCGGCCTGGTGATCGCCACGATCGTCCAGATGGTGCTGGGCGAGCTGGTCCCCAAGAACTTCGGAATCGCCCGGCCCGAGCCGGTCGCCAAGTGGCTTTCCAGGTCCACGCTGATCTACATGGCCGTCGCGGGCCCCGTCATCCGGCTCTTCGACGCCTCGGCCACCCGCCTGCTCCGCCTTGTCGGCGTAGAGCCGGTGGAGGAGGTCGAGCACGGAGCCACGCCAGAGGAGCTGGCGCGCATCATCGCCGAGTCCGAGGCCGCCGGTGAGCTTCCCGAGCGCCTGTCGGACCTGCTGGAGCGTGCGCTGGAGTTCGGCGACCGCACCGCCGAGGACGTCATGGTCCCCCGGCCCCGGGTGGTCTCCCTCCGCGCCGGACGGCCCGCGTCCGACCTGCTGGAGGCCGTGAAGTCCTCGGGCCACTCCCGCTATCCCGTGCTGGGCGCGGACGGCGGCGACGTCGTCGGCGTGACCGGTCTGAGCGAGCTGCTCCGCGGCGAGTCCTACGACGAGCCGATCGAGCGCATCAGCGGCGCGCCCCTGCTCGTGCCCACCACGCTGCCGCTGCCGGCGCTGCTGGAGCGCATGCGCACGGCGGGCAGCGAGCTGGCGTGCGTCATCGACGAGTACGGCGGGCTCGCCGGCGTCGTGACGATGGAGGACCTCGCCGAGGAGCTCGTCGGCGAGCTGATGGACGAGAACGACCCCGAGCCGGACGAGGCCGTGGCCCAGGACGACGGCACCTGGGACGTGCCCGGCACCCTCCGCCTGGACGAGGTCGAGCGCGCGACCGGCCTCGCGCTTCCCGAGAGCGAGGACTACGAGACCGTGGCCGGACTGATCATGGCCCGCCTCGGCCGTCTGGCCGAGCCAGGCGACGAGGTCATCGTGCCCCTGACCACCGAGCGGGACCTCCTCGACGAGGACGACCCCGCCGAGGAGAACGTCCTGCTGACCGTGCTCGAAGTGCAGCGCAGGGTCCCCGGCCGGGTACGGCTCACCCCCCGGATCGCCGACGCGGCGATCGTGGGCGGTGAGACCCGGTGAACACCGTGACCGCACTGCTGCTGGGCGTCGTCCTGCTGGTCGGCAACGGCCTGTTCGTCGCGGCCGAGTTCGCCGTGGTCTCCGGCAAGCGGCACCGCCTTGAGGAGGCCGCCGGCGGTGGTGGCCGCCTGACCAGGACGGCCGGACGGGCCGCCCTCCGCAACGGGCGCGAGCTGTCCCTCATGCTGGCCGGGGCCCAGCTCGGCATCACGCTGTGCTCCCTTGGCCTCGCCATGGTCACCGAGCCCGCGATCGAGCACCTGCTGGAGCCGGTCTTCGGGCTGGTCGGCCTTCCCGAGTCGGTGCAGGTGGGCGTCGCGTACGTCATCGCGCTGGCGATCATCACGTTCCTGCACATGGTGGCCGGCGAGATGGCGCCCAAGTCGTGGGCCCTGACCCACCCTGAGCGGGCCGCTATGGCGCTGGCGCTGCCCTTCCGTGGTTTCACGTGGATCGCCCGGCCGGTGCTGGCGACCCTCAACGGCCTGTCCAACGGGCTGCTGCGCGCGTTCGGCATCCGGCCGAAGGACGAGCTGGCGACCACGCGCACCCCGCCGCAGCTGGCGCTGCTGGTGGGCGAGTCGGGCCGGATGGGCCTGCTGGACAGGGACGAGCACGACCTGCTGACCCGGGCGCTCAAGGTGCAGTCGCAGTCGGTCGAGCGGCTGATGGTGCCGATCGACAGGGCCACGGCCGTACCCGCCGGGGCGCCGGACGACCTCGTCCGGGACGTGGCCGCACTGAGCGGCCACCTGCGCCTGCTGGTCAACGGCGGCTCCCCCGAGGATGTGCTCGGCGTGCTGCACGTGCGCGACACGCTGATCCATCCCGGGAACGCGCCTGAGAAGCTCATGAGCCCCGCTCCACGCCTGGAGTCGTCCACGACGATCCCGGAGGCGGTGGCGCGTCTCCAGGACGCTCACGCGCATCTGGGGCTCGTCACGGACAAGGAGGGCCGGGTCACCGGCCTCGTCAGCCTCACCGACCTCGTCGGCGAGCTTCTCAACACCCGCACGGCGCCCACGGTCGTCCGCCAGCGCCCCGCCGTCCACGCGAGGTGACTTCGCGCCGCCCTGTCTGAGGAGCCCTTCAGGCACCCTCAGGCATGCCGTCCAGGCACCAGGCGTCCTGCTCAGGCGCCTTCTGGCAGCGTCCCTGCTCAGCCGCCTTCTGAGGGCGTCGCGAAAGCGGCGGCCAGGGCGAGTGCCCCGGCCAGGCCGAAGGCCGCGCCGAAGCCGGTCTGGGTGATGAGCACGCCCAGGGCGGCGGGAGTGGCCGCCGCGGCCACGTTCTGCACCGTGTTCTGGCCGCCCAGCGCACGGCCCGCCCAGGCCGCTCCGGCCATCTCGGACACGGCGGTGAACGCCAGGCCGTTGCCGCTCATCGAGATCACCAGCGCGGCGATCAGCAGCGGGGTCCCCGCCGTGGAACCCACCTGGACCGCGACGGCCAGCAGGACCATCACGCTCGCGTTGATGAGCGCGAGCTGCCGCATGGGACGTACGCGGCTGCGCGCCCAGTCGGACCACCGCCCGCACAGAAGCCGCCCGCCCGCCCCCGCGAACTGCGCGACCGCCACGAGCTGTCCCGCGGCCGCGGCGGGCCAGTGGCGCTCGGCCACCAGATAGGTGAGCGCGAACGTCGCCGTCGCGAACTGAGGGACGACCAGCAGCATGCTGGCCGCGTGGACCCTCCACAGCCGCGGCGAGCGGTACGGGGATTCGGCCCGCTCTCCCGGCCGGGCAGGGTTTCGCGGGGGGTCGACGACCATGGACCCGACCGCGATGGCCGTGACCAGGCAGATCCCCGCCATCGCCAGGAGGGCGGCGCGCAGGCTTCCCATGGACGGCAGCACAGCGCCCGCCACGGCCACCCCGATGGGTTGTGCGGTCTGCCGCCAGCCCATCGCCACGCCGCGCCGCCCGGCGGGGAACCATCCCAGGACCACCCGGCCGCTGGCGGCGTTCGCCGAGGCCCCCGAAGCGCCGGCGAGCGCGAGCAGGACGGCCAGGGGCCCCGCGGTGGTGGTGAAGGCCGCGAAGGCCAGGAACATCGTCGCCAGGCCCAGCCCGAGGGTCATCGCCAGGCGCTCGCCGTACCGGTCGGCCACCCAGCCCCAGGCTATGAGCGTGAACAGCATGCCCGCGCTCGGCGCGCCCACGACCAGGCCGGCCTGCGCCAGGCCGAGGCCGAGCTCCTCGCGGAGGACCGGGACCAGGAACGGGAGGCCGTACATGAACACGCAGCCCGCGCCCTGCGCGGCCACGCCCAGGCTGAGCATCGCCCAGCGATTCGGTGCCCTCATGCGGGCACCATAGAACCGATCTCGCTTTACAAGACAATCCGTCTTGCATAGTGAGACCTGAAAGTATTTTCTGAGGTAGCGGTTCGCGTGGGAGTGGACACGTGGCTTCGATGCGCGCCGCGTGCAAGTGCCCCGAAAGTCATCTGAAAGCCGGGCGCACTAGACACCGACGTGGGCGATCACGACGCAGAGAGTAAAGGAAAGGACTCAGACCTCCGGACGGGGCTTCTCTCCCCGGGTGCCACCCACTACCTTGATCGGAGCCCCTTGGCCAGAGGGGTGTCCTGTGCGTCACAAGGGCCGAGTGCCAGCGGGAGCCACAGGACTTCGAGCCTTCGGGGTTTCAGGGGCGGGTTCCTTGGAAGCAACCAGACCCGGAGGAGATCAACGTGGCACAGAACACCAGAACCGCCAGGAAGAAGCTCGCGCTTCGACCGGCCGCAGGACCGACCGGGGGCCCTTCGGGGGTTCCAGGGGGACGCCCTCCTGGGAAAACACAAAAACCCCGGTGGAAGAAGCTTCCGCTTCGACCAGCCGGGGG